>NZ_JBEXDZ010000127.1:0-27253 GCF_040606085.1 Streptomyces sp. NPDC005485
GTTACATTCCGAACCCGGAAGCTAAGCCTCACAGCGCCGATGGTACTGCAGGGGGGACCCTGTGGGAGAGTAGGACGCCGCCGAACTCCTTTTAAGAGAAAGCTCCAACTACCGGGTACACACCCGGGAGTTGGGGCTTTTTCGCGTTCACCGTACGGCTGAAACGGTCAGAGCAACACAAAAGCCCGCTTCCATGAGGAAGCGGGCTTTTGTGAACAGAAGTTACTGTGCCCCCAACGGGATTCGAACCCGTGCTACCGCCTTGAAAGGGCGGCGTCCTAGGCCGCTAGACGATGAGGGCTATCGGCCCGCCTGGGCGCCTTGCGGCGCGTCGGGGACGTCAGAAGCATATGGGATGGCGGGCGGTATCGCCAAAACGGTTTACGGGGACGGCCTCAGGGACGGCCTCGGCGAGGGGGTCGGAGACGGGGTGGAGCTCGGAGACCGGGTGGGGGAGGGCGTGGGCGACGAGGTTGGCGACGGTGTCGCGCCAGGCTGGTTGTCCTTCGGGAGGTGGCGGCTGACCTCCGCCGTCGTCAGCCCCAGGCCGCCGAGCTGGATCTCGTCCCAGGCCTGGAGATGGCGGGTGTCCCGGTTCAGGTAGAGGATCGACGCCTCGATGGGGTCCGGGTACTTGCCCTCGACGGCACGCAGGCCGCTGCCGCCCGTCGAGCCCTCGACGCGCAGCCTGGTGCCGTACTTCATGACCTCCATCTCCTCGTGGTGCAGATGGCCCGCCAGGACCAGCGGCACCGTGCCGTCCGTCTCGCGGGCCGCCGACGGCTCGTGCGCGATGGCGATGTCGACGGGGGTGCCCGCCGTCTGCTGGTCGCGGATGGCCGACGCCAGCCGAGCGCCGGCCAGCTCCTCGGCGGTGTTCCCGCCCGCCTGGATCGAGCGGTCCGGGGTGTACTGCGGATCGCCGATGCCCGCGAAGCGCAGGCCCGCGACCGAAACGGCCCTGCCTTCGTCCAGGACGTGCACGTTCTCCATGCGCTCCAGATAGCGCTGGGTGACCTGGCTGTCGTGGTTGCCGCGCACCCAGACGTACGGCGCGCCCAGGTCCGCGATCGGGTCGAGGAAGCCGTTCTCGGTGGCGGTGCCGTGGTCCATGGTGTCGCCGGAGTCGACGATCACGTTGATGTCGTACTGCTTCACGAGCGAGGCGATGATCTTCCAGCTCGCCGGGTTGAGGTGGATGTCGGAGACGTGCAGGACCCGGATGGTGGTCGGGTCGGGCTCGTAGGCCGGGAGCGTGGAGGTGACGTCGTACAGCTTCGTCACGTTCGTCACCAGGCGCGCCAACTCCTTCTGGTAGACGTCGAATTCGGTGACGATGTTGCGCGCGTTGCCGACCAGGGAGGGGGCGGAGGAGAGGAGTCCGGAGAACTTCGGCTCCAGGACCGACTTGGGGTTCCAGGTGGCGTACGCCGTCGCCCCCGAGGCCGCGAGCAGGGCCAGCGCCAGGCCGCCGGCGGCCAGGGCGCGGCGGGGGCGGCGGTAGACCGCCAGGCCGAGGGCCGTGGCGCCGGAGACGACTGCCACGCAGGACCGCAGGGCCAGGTCGAGAGTGCCGTGTTCGACGTCGCGCGCCACCTCGTCCTGGAGACCCGAGATCCGCTCGGGGTGGTCCACCAGGGCCTGGGCGCGTGTCGGGTCGAGGCGGTCGACGTCCACGTCCAGGCGGAAGGGGGCGACGTGGCTGCGTAGCTCCAGCGCCCCCAGCGGGGACACGTTGATCTTTGTGCCGCCCGTGACGGAGGGGCGCAGGGTCATCGTGGTGTTCATGGGGCCGACCGGCACCCGTACGTTGCCCACGATCAGCAGGCCCAGCCAGGCGCCGAGCAGGACGACGGTCATCAGGCCGAGGGCCCTGGTGTACGGGTGCGGCTGGTGGACGAGTTCGACGACCGGGTGCGTGCGGCGGGCGCGGTAGTGGCGGGCCAGGGCGCGGGGGACGGAGCGGGGGAGGGCTCGAATGCGGTGCAGGGCGGCAGCGGGGACGCGGGCCATTGGTCCCGTATGCCCAAGTCCATGGGTGGATATGCGGAGTGTGGGCGGGAGCGTGGAGGGCGAGCCTTGGTCCCGGCCGCCGTTTTCGGCCTCGTAGCTGACAATGGCGGTGTGCTGGAGATGACGCGCGAGGAGTTCGAGGAACTGGTTGCCGAGGCGCTCGACCGGATTCCGCCGGAGCTGACGCGGCTCATGGACAACGTGGCGGTGTTCGTCGAGGACGAGCCACCGGCCGAGGATCCCGAGCTGCTCGGTCTGTACGAGGGGACTCCGCTGACGGATCGCGGGGAGTGGTACGCCGGTGTCCTCCCTGACCGGATCACGATCTACCGGGGGCCCACGCTGCGGATGTGCGACTCGCGCGAGGACGTGGTCGCCGAGACCGAGGTGACCGTCGTGCACGAGATCGCTCATCACTTCGGGATCGATGACGCTCGGCTGCATGCGCTCGGGTACGGGTGAGGGGCGTCGGCGAGGTGGGGCGGGGCGCGGCGCGTGCGGGGACGCGGGTGGGGGGCTTCGGGGGGTAGAGGCGGTCTCCTGTTCGGGTTCGGGTGTGCGCGTGTCTTCTTGTGGGCGGCGGGAGTTGGACAGGGGGACCCCCCGATCCCCCCGCCGGAGGTGGCTGCCCGTGCGCGCCATGTACGTACCCGTTCGTCTCGCCGCCACGGTCATGGCCGTCGCCGCGGCCGCCGGCTGCATGAGCGTCGGTGACGACGGGAGCAGGCCCGGGCCGTCCCACTCCGCCGGGCAGCGCGGTGGGGCCGCGCCGGACGGGGGCACCGTGGTGGGAAGCGGCTCGGGGGTGCGGGGCGGTACGGGGGTGAAGGGGCACGGTTCGCCGGAGCCGGGGTCCTCGGCGTCCGGGTCGGCGTCCGCGTCCGCGTCGGCCTCTCCGTCCGGGGGTGCGAAGCCGACCGCCGGGGCTACGTCGAAGGACGGCAAGGGTGGGGGCGGCGGGGGGAACGGCGGGCACGGACACGGGCACGGTGGGGCGGAGTCGCCTGCGCCCACGAAGCCGGATCCGACGCCTACGCACACGGATCCGGCGCCTTCGACTTCTCCGCCGGTGGATCCGCCGACGCCGTCCGATACGGCGCCTCCGGCCGAGCCGTCGTCCTCGGCTCATGAGCAGGTTGCTCAGTCGCAGTTGGTGGAGCGGGAGCCTGCGCCTTCTGCCGGCCGGGGGGCCTGACGCGGGTTGCCTTGCCTGGGGCCGGTGGGTGGGTCGGGTTTCAGCGTCTTCTGCCGGCCGCCTGAGGTTGTCGCCTGCCAGCGGTGGGTGGGTCGGGGCCGGGCCGGAGCATCCGTCCTCGGTCTGGCGCGGAATCGGTTGCGTTACAGGTGGAGGGTGTTGACGCGCCATCCGCTGCGGGCGGACGTTCCGGCCCGTCCCCTGCCGTGCGTACGCGGCTGCGGGTGCGTGGGGGTGACCGGTCCGGGTTCAACGTCGGGGTGTGACTGCGGGCACCCCCCCGATTACCTCTGTGGGCCGATTCACTCTGTCTGTGGGTGGGGCGTGGGTGTGGTCAAAGCCCGTGTGTCGGGGGTTCGGCTGGCTCTCCTCCGGGCCGGGACTTGGTGGGCTAAACGGGGCTGACCTGGGGAGATGGGGCTCAGTTTGCCTCATGGGGGGTTGGGTGCGTATGGTGGTAGATCGTTTGATCCCATTTGCCCGGCGCCAACGCAGAGAGCGCCGCGTGTGGCGCGTACTCTCCCCTGCCGTGGCCGGACCGCATTGAGGCGGTCGATTGCGAATTCACGGAGTTACGGGCGCGTGCCGAGAACTCCGGAAGGTTCGCATTTCGCATGTCTGTTTCCAGTACTGATCACATCGTCGTGCCCGAGAACAACGACGAGAACCCCGTAGAGGCCATCGACATCGTCGACGCGGTCGAGACCGAGGAGTCCGCTCCCGAGCTCACCTTCGGCGACCTCGGCCTCCCCGAGGGCATCGTCCGCAAGCTCGCGCAGAACGGTGTGACCACCCCCTTCCCGATCCAGGCGGCGACCATCCCGGACGCCCTGGCCGGCAAGGACATCCTCGGTCGCGGCCGTACCGGCTCCGGCAAGACCCTCTCGTTCGGTCTGCCGATGCTGGCGACGCTGGCCGGTGGCCACACGGAGAAGAAGAAGCCCCGCGGCGTCATCCTCACGCCGACCCGTGAGCTCGCGATGCAGGTCGCGGACGCGCTGCAGCCGTACGGCGACGTACTCGGCCTGAAGATGAAGGTCGTCTGCGGCGGTACGTCCATGAGCAACCAGATGTACGCCCTGGAGCGCGGCGTCGACATCCTCGTCGCCACCCCGGGCCGTCTGCGCGACATCATCAGCCGCGGCGCCTGCTCGCTCGAGAACACCCAGATCGCCGTCCTCGACGAGGCCGACCAGATGTCGGACCTGGGCTTCCTGCCCGAGGTCACCGAGCTGCTCGACCAGGTCCCGGGTGACGGTCAGCGCATGCTCTTCTCCGCCACCATGGAGAACGAGATCGCGACCCTGGTCAAGCGCTACCTGACCAACCCGGTCACGCACGAGGTCGACAGCGCCCAGGGCAACGTCACGACCATGTCGCACCACATCCTCATCGTGAAGCCCAAGGACAAGGCGCCGGTCACCGCCGCGATCGCCTCCCGCAAGGGCCGCACGATCATCTTCGTCCGCACCCAGCTGGGCGCCGACCGCATTGCCGAGCAGCTCTGCGAGTCCGGTGTGAAGGCCGACGCGCTGCACGGCGGTATGACGCAGGGTGCGCGTACCCGCGTGCTCGAGGACTTCAAGAAGGGCTACGTCAACGCCCTCGTCGCCACCGACGTCGCCGCCCGCGGCATCCACGTCGACGGCATCGACCTCGTGCTGAACGTCGACCCCGCCGGTGACCACAAGGACTACCTGCACCGCTCCGGCCGTACGGCCCGCGCCGGCCGCTCCGGCACCGTCGTGTCGCTGTCGCTGCCGCACCAGCGTCGTCAGATCTTCCGGCTGATGGAGGACGCGGGCGTCGACGCCGGGCGTCACATCATCAACTCCGGTACGGCCTTCGAGCCCGAGGTCGCCGAGATCACCGGCGCCCGTTCGATGACCGAGGTCCAGGCTGAGTCCGCGGGCAACGCGGCGCAGATGGCCGAGCGTGACGTGAAGGACCTCACCAAGCAGCTGGAGCGCGCGCAGCGTCGTGCGGCCGAGCTGCGCGAGGAGGCCGACCGGCTGACCGGGCGCGCGGCGCGCGAGCGTGGCGAGGACCCGGAGGCGGCCGTCGCCGCCGCCGCGGAGGCCGCGGCGGAGAAGGTCGTGGCCGAGGCCGCCGCCGAGGCCGCCGAGCAGCCCGCGGAGCGTTCGTCCTCGTACGAGCAGCCGCGTCAGCGTCGTGACGAGCGGGGCAGCTACGAGCGCCGCGACCGCAGCGGCGACCGTGGTGGCGACCGTGGTGGCCGTTCCTTCGAGCGTCGTGACGACAACCGTGGTGGCGGGTTCCGCCGCGACGACCGTCGTGACGGCGAGCGCGGTGGCTTCAACCGTGACCGTGACGACCGTGGTGGCCGCTCCTTCGAGCGTCGCGACGACAACCGCAGTGGCGGGTTCCGCCGCGACAACGACCGTCGTGACGACCGCGGTGGCTTCAACAACCGTGACCGTCGTGACGGCGAGCGCGGTGGCTTCAACCGTGACCGTGACGACCGTGGTGGCCGTTCCTTCGAGCGTCGTGACGACAACCGTGGTGGCGGGTTCCGCCGCGACGACCGTACCGGCGGCGGCCGTTCCTTCGAGCGTCGCGACGAGCGTGGCGGTCACCGTGGCAGCGACCGTCCCTTCAACCGTGACCGTCAGGGCGACCGTCCCGCCGGCGGTTTCCGCTCCGGCGGCCACGACCGCCCCACCGGCCGTCGTGACGACCACCGCACCACCGGCACCGGCACGGGCACCGGCTCCTTCGGCGCCCGCCGCGACGACAAGCCGCGCTGGAAGCGCAACGGCTGACGCCTGGTGAACTGAGCGAAGGGCCCGTACGACTTCGGTCGTGCGGGCCCTTTGTCGTACGGCATGGGAACCGCTCTCTCCGAAGCTTCGGAGGCTCCCTGAAGCTGCGACGGCGCTGTAAGATCGGCCGTCTTCTGAGGGGGATGCGACGGCTGGGGCCAGGGGGCGCTGAGGGGCCGGCATTCCGCTCTGTCCAGGGGAGGGTCGCCTTGTCTCGTCATGCCTTCGTACGTCTTGCACGCGCGAGACGCGCGGCCCTCGTGATGGCCGCCTCCGCGGTGCTCGTGGCAGGGCTGAGCCCGCTGCTGCCGTCGGCCTCGGCAGTCGACGGGCCGCAGGAGACAGTGGTCCCCGCCGCGTTGCGGAACACGTACACATCGGCCTCGCTCTTCGCCTCTTCGATCGGCATGGGCAACGACGGCGTCGGCGAGCAGGGCGTTTTCCACGGGCTGGAGGGGTACTCCGGGCACGTCTGGACGCGGTATTCGGACGGGAAGTCCGTCCCGGTGACCACGCCGCACGGGATCCTCAGCACCTGGGCGACGGGCGGCGACGTCCTGGCGTACCGCTACAGCGGCGGCCGCATCGACCTGTGGAACGCGGTCGACGGGACCACCCGTACCGTTCAGTTGCCCTCGGGGCTGGGCTTGTACACGGCCTACAGCGACCTGGTCGTCGGCTACCACAATGTCACCGCCGAGGACGGGACCAGCCGCAAGGAGATGCACCTGCTGTCGCCCCGGCCCGACGGCACGACGCGTGACGTGCAGGTCGGCGGGCTGCCCGACGGGATGGGGCTGCTCAAGCCCGTGGGCGGCGACGCGAAGGGGCTGCTCTTCAGCGCCGCGCAGGGGCAGCAGTACACCTGGGTGATGGTCGACCGGGAGACCGGGCAGGCACAGAGCTGGACCCAGCCGAGGACCAAGGTGTATTTGCAGGCGCAGGTCTCCCCGGATCACGTGGTCCTCTTCAACCCCAGTGACCCCACCGTGCTGGTGCTGCCGCGGGGTGACCTGTCGGGCACGCCCGCCGAGGTCACACTCTCCGGCAGCGGGGTGAACCCGGCCGAGGACCTCACGATCGTCGGCGACTGGCTGGTCCACCGGCCCGCCACTTCCACGGCAGTCATGGCGAAGCCCATCGCCGGTGGTCCGTCGGTACAGCTCGCCACGTCGAACCCTGACATCTCCGCAGGCCCGGACGGTACCGGTGTCTTCATCGGCCGCACCAACGCCGACGACTGGGGTATCCAGCGCGTGACGGCGGGCGCCGACGGCACCCCCGTCGTCACCCAGGTCAAGGCCCTGCCCAAGCCGCCGTCGGAGATCCAGGGGCTCTCGCTGGAGCAGGGCCGGCTCGTGGTGACCGACCTGAGCAGGGGCGGGGGGCGGGACGACTACCTGCGGACCGTTGCCGTCACCGGCACGCCCGAGTTCGGGGGGCGCTCCGACTTCACGCCCCGGACGGATTCCAACGTGGTGATCGCCGGCTGCGCGACGACCGACGTGGCCTGCTCGCAGATCTTCGGTACGGCGGACGGACGGATCGCCTGGCTGGAGCACACCGGCTCGGCGTCAGAAGACCGGTTGCGGGTCAACGGGCCGACCGAGGCGAAGCTCTGGGAGAAGGCCGTGCCGGGCGGCGGGCGCATCACCGACGTGTCGGGCCGGTACGTCCTCTACACGGGCACCGACAAGCAGTACGTCTACAAGATCGGCAACAGTGGCGACCCGGCCGTCACCCGCACCCCGGGTGCGGCCGCGCTCTCCGGCGACGTCCTGTGGACCGCGGGCGCGACCCCGGGCAGCGTCACCGCGTACGACCTGACTGCCAAGAGGACCACCGAGACCCTCACCACCGACGCCGGCTGCAAGTCCACCGAACTCCAGGCGCTGGGCCGCTGGCTCTACTGGACCTGCGGCGGCAAGGCGGGCGTCTACGACCGTACGGCGAAGAAGTCCGTGCCGGTCCCCGCCGGTGAGGCAGAGCTGGGCGACGGTTTCGTCGTCACGCACGACAAGCAGGCCGGGAAGCTGACTCTCACGAAGGTCGCCGACGGGACGCCCCGGAGCCGGGTCATCGGCGACCTGCCCGACACCGGGGTCTCGCAGCGCGACGTGCGCTGGACCGTGGACGAGTCCGGGACGAACGCCGCCTTTGTGGACAGCGAGGAGCGCGTGCACCTCGTACCGTCCGGAGTGCCGCAGCAGCCGCTGCGGCTGCTGGCCCCCGCGGAGAAGGCGTCGTACGTCGAGGCGCACGAGGGCGACACCGTGCCGGACACCCTGACCACCCTGCTGCTGTCCAAGCCGACCTCGGACTGGGACCTGACCGTGCGCAACCGCGCGACGGGCAAGGTCTACACCGATGGGCGGGACGGCGGGCCTGCGCGTGGCGAGCTCAAGGTCGGCTGGTTCGGCCTGGACTCCACGAGGACCGGGGACGCCTTCGCGCCGAACGGCTCCTACGACTGGACCGTGACCGTCACCCCGGCCGACGGTGCCGGCGCGCCGCTGGAGGTGCGCGGCACGGTTCAGCTGCATCACGGCGACGCCGTGCGACACGACCACGTGGGTGCGCAGGGCACGCCGGACGGGACCGGCGACCTGCTCACCCTCAACTCCTCGGGCACACTGACCTTCCAGCAGGGCACCGGTAAGGGGTTGTTCTCCGGGAAGACCTCGGGGAGCGGCTGGTCCACGTCCGTGATGGCGGTCCCCTTCGGTGACTTGAACGGGGACCGTTGCAACGACGTCCTGGTGAGGGTGAGTGACGGTTCGCTGCGCGGCTACAGACCCAAGTGCGGGGCGGCGCTGACGACTTCGACCTCGTACACGAAGTTCGGCACGGGCTGGGGTGCGTACAACGTGCTCACCTCGCCCGGTGATCTCACGGGTGACAGGCGGGCCGACCTGATCGCGCGAAAGGCGTCGACGGGTGACCTCTACGTGTTCGCGGCGAAGAGCGACGGAACGCTGGCGGCGGGCGTGAGGATCCGCTCGGCGTGGACGGGTTACACGAAGGTCGTGGGTGCCGGGGATCTGAACGGAGACGGGTTCGGTGACGTGCTGGCCCGGGACAGGTCCGGAAACCTGTACCGCTACGACGGGCTGGGCAACGGGAAGCTGAAGGACCGCGTGAAGGTCTTCTCCGACTGGGGCGGCTCGTACAACGCGGTCGTCGGGGTGGGGGACATCACCGGCGACGGGAAGAACGACCTGGTCGCGCGGGACACGAGCGGCAACCTCTACCGCAACGACGGCAAGGGGAACGGATCGTTCGGGTCGCGGACGAAGATCGCGACGGAATGGCAGGGCTACAAGGGCCTTTTTTAGCCAACCCGTTGGCGCATGTCATGCCCTCGGCGAGGGAATCGCATGGGACATGACAGATGACGCCATAGCGAGTGGGCTGTCTGACGAAGAACGGCTGGCCCAGCTCGGCTACACGCAGGTTCTCGCCCGCCGCATGTCGGCGTTCTCCAACTACGCGGTCTCCTTCACGATCATCTCGGTGCTCTCGGGGTGCCTGACGCTGTATCTGTTCGGGATGAACACGGGCGGGCCCGCCGTGATCACCTGGGGCTGGGTCGTGGTCGGCCTGATGACCCTGTTCGTCGGGCTGTCCATGGCCGAGATCTGTTCGGCCTACCCGACCTCCGCAGGGCTGTACTTCTGGGCGCACAAGCTCGCGCCCTCGCGTACGGCCGCGGCCTGGGCCTGGTTCACGGGCTGGTTCAACGTCCTCGGGCAGGTCGCCGTGACCGCCGGCATCGACTTCGGTGCGGCGTCGTTCCTCGGCGCCTATCTCAACCTGCAGTTCGACTTCCACGTGACGCCGGGCCGCACGATCCTGCTGTTCGCCGGGATCCTGGTGCTGCACGGGCTGCTGAACACGTTCGGGGTCCGGATCGTCGCCCTCCTCAACAGCATCAGCGTGTGGTGGCACGTGCTGGGCGTCGGCGTGATCGTGGGCGCCCTCGCCTTCGTCCCCGACCACCATCAGTCGACGTCCTTCGTCTTCACCCACTTCGTGAACAACACGGGCTGGGGCAGCGGGGTCTACGTCGTCCTCATCGGCCTGCTGATGGCGCAGTACACCTTCACCGGGTACGACGCCTCCGCCCATATGACCGAGGAGACGCACGACGCGTCCACGGCGGGCCCCAAGGGCATCGTGCGGTCGATCTGGACCTCCTGGATCGCCGGCTTCGTACTCCTTCTCGGCTTCACCTACGCCATCCAGTCGTACGACAAGGAGCTGGGCTCGGCGACCGGCGCGCCGCCCGCGCAGATCCTGCTCGACGCGCTCGGAGCGACCGCGGGCAAGCTCCTGCTGCTCGTCGTCATCGGCGCGCAGCTCTTCTGCGGCATGGCCTCCGTGACCGCCAACTCCCGCATGATCTACGCCTTTTCGCGCGACGGGGCGCTGCCGTTCTCGCGTCTCTGGCACACGGTGAACCCGCGCACGCGGACGCCGGTCGCGGCGGTCTGGCTGGCGGCCCTGGCGGCGCTGGTGCTCGGCCTGCCGTATCTCATCAACTACACGGCGTACGCCGCAGTGACCTCGATCGCCGTCATCGGGCTCTATGTCGCGTACGTCATCCCGACGTTGCTGCGGCTGCGGAAGGGTGACGACTTCGCGCGGGGGCCCTGGCACCTGGGCCGCTGGTCCCGGCCGGTCGGGATCGTGTCGGTCGTCTGGGTCGGTGTGATCACCGTCCTGTTCATGCTGCCGCAGCTGTCGCCGGTCACCTGGGAGAGCTTCAACTACGCCCCGGTCGCCGTCCTCGCCGTCCTCGGCTTCGCCGCGGCCTGGTGGCAGGCCTCGGCCCGGCACTGGTTCCTCAACCCCGATCACGCGCGCACGATCGCCCGTGAGGCGGCACGCAAGGGCGCGCCCGAACCGGTCGATCCGTAACCTTGCACGCTTTTGGCGTGGCCGGGTCACCGATACCCGATCGGACTCCCGGCCACGTCCGGCTATGCTCGGGGTTGCATCGGCGCAAGCCGGTGTAGCGCGGGCCTGCCGTGTCAGTGACGGCCGGCCCGTGGACCCTTAGCTCAATTGGCAGAGCAGTGGACTTTTAATCCATTGGTTGTGGGTTCGAGTCCCACAGGGTCTACGAGAGAAGCGCCCGGGTCGACTTCGGTCGGCTCGGGCGCTTCTGTGTGCTCGGGGATTTGTTGGCCAGTGGCATGCGCCGTCAGCCCGCGGTGAGTTCCGTCAGGGCCTGGAGCGGCAGGGTGTGCTGGGTCTGCAGGACCTTCGCCCGGAGGTAGCGGACGTTGTGGGCCGTGGTGAACACGCCCGTCGGGACGCGGTGGGTGACGGTGAGGCCGAGGTCGCGGAGCTGGTCGGCCTTGTCGGGGTTGTTGGAGAGCAGGTCCAGGGCGTCGATGCCGAGCGCCTGGAGCATCTGGGCCGCCGCCGTGTAGTCGCGGGCGTCCTCGGGGAGGCCGAGGGCGGCGTTCGCGGCGTAGGTGTCGAGGCCCTCGTCCTGGAGGGCGTACGCGTCGAGCTTGTTGTAGAGGCCGATGCCGCGGCCCTCCTGACGGAGGTACAGCAGGACGCCGCCGCGCTCGGCGATCTGCTCCACCGCCTCGCGCAGCTGCGGGCCGCAGTCGCAGCGGGCCGAGCCGAACACGTCGCCCGTCAGGCACTCGGAGTGCAGTCGGACCAGGGGGTTGGGCCCGGGCTCGCCCAGGACGACCGCGAGGTGTTCCTGGCCGTCGGTGAGGCCGTGGAAGGTGACCAGTTCCGCGTCGACCGAGTAGCCGTCTCCGAAACGCAGGGGCACGGGGACGCGGGTGCGCACCGTGGCGGTGGGGAAGTCGCGCATGTTGTCTCTCCGGTCCGGCGGTTGGTGCTTCTGTTGTGCTTCAGATTTGAAGCACATCCTCGGAGGGAGACAGTACACGGTGCTTTAAACTTCAAGCAACAGGTTTCGCGCGTCTCGCGGCTCACGAGGCTCGCGCCTCACTGTGGGGTCGAACGCCGTCGCCACGGCAGTTCTTCCCGCTGCGTCCGGAATTCTTCTCCCTGGATGCCGCGGGTGATGCTCGTGCAGATCTCCTCCAGCTGGCCGATCTGCTCGGGGGTCAGATGGTCGAAGAGCGCCGCCCGTACCGTCTCCACATGTCCGGGCGCCGACTGGTCCAGCAGGGCCAGGCCCTCGTCCGTGAGGACCGCGATGCTGCCGCGCTTGTCGCTGGGGCAGCCCTCACGGCTTACGGCGCCGTCGTTCTCCAGCCGCGACACGGCGTACGTCAGCCGGCTGCGGGTGATCTTCAGCAGCTCGGCGAGATCGGTCATGCGCAGCCGCCGGTCCGGCGCTTCGGAGAGCATGGCGAGGACGGAGTAGTAAAGGTGGGGCATGCCCGCCTCCGACTGGAGCTGCCGGTCGATCGTGTCCTCCAGGAGCGAGGAGGCCGAGACGTACGAGCGCCACGCGCGTTGTTCGGCGGGGGTGAGCCAGCGGGTCGTCATGCCGCCAGTGTAGGTTTGCTTCAAACTTGAACCAAGTCCATCGTTTTCCGGCCTGCCGCAGGCCTGCCGATCCCGCCGTCCCGAGGAGAGCGCGTCGATGTCCCACCCGTACGTCCTGCTGTCCGCCGCCGTCTCCCTCGACGGCTTCCTCGACGACACCGGCCCCGAGCGCCTGCTGCTCTCCAGCCCCGTCGACTTCGACCGGGTCGACGAGGTGCGGGCGTCCGTCGACGCGATCCTCGTCGGCGCGGGCACCATCCGCGCCGACAACCCCCGGCTGCTGGTCAACTCGGCCGAGCGGCGGGCCGCCCGTGTCGCCGACCGGAAGCCCGCGTATCCGCTCAAGGTGACCGTCAGCGCCTCCGGTGACCTGGACCCGGACGCCAATTTCTGGCACACGGGTGGGGACAAGGTCGTCTATACGACGGAGAAGGGCGCGCAGCGGCTGCGGCGCGTCGGCCTCGCCGCCGACATCGTGCCGCTCGGGCCCGAGCTGGACTGGCGCGCCCTGCTGGAGCACCTGTACGACGTACGCGGGGTACGGCGGCTCATGGTCGAGGGCGGCGGGACCATCCACACCCAGCTCCTGCGCGAAGGGCTCGCCGACGAACTGCAGCTCGTCCTCGCGCCGCTGTTCGTGGGGGAGGCCACCGCGCCCCGGCTGTTCGGGCCCGGCCCCTACCAGGGCGGGCGGCTGCGGCTCGTGGAGACCCGCCCGCTCGGGGACGTGGTGCTGATGCGGTACGAGCCCACGGCCCCCGGCACCGGCAGCGTGCCCTCCGCCGCAGACCGGCACTGGCTGGCGCTCGCGTGCGAGCTGGCGGCGCTGTGTCCGCCGTCCGAGACCGCGTTCAGCGTGGGGGCGGTGGTGGTCGCGGCCGACGGGACCGAGCTCGCGCGGGGGCACTCGCGGGAGGGCGGTGACCTCGTCGTCCATGCCGAGGAGGCGGCGCTCGCCAAGATCGACCCCGCCGATGCCCGGCTCGCGGGCGCCACGGTCTACAGCAGCCTGGAGCCCTGCGCGCGGCGGGCCTCGCGGCCGGCGCCGTGTGCGCGGTTGATTCTCGACGCCGGGGTACGGCGGGTGGTCACCGCGTGGCGCGAGCCCGACACGTTCGTCGCCGGGGCCGACGGGAGCGGGCTCCTGGCGGCGGAGGGCGCGGTCGTCGTCGTACTTCCCGAGTACGCGGGGCAGGCGCAGGCGCCCAATCGGCATCTCCTGGGGTAGCCCGGGCCCTGACGGCTGCGCGGTCTCCCGGTCGGGCTAAGAGAATCTGCGCCGTCGTCGGCCCGGGGCCACGCTCTGAGGAGGCGACTCGGAGGTTGGGACAGTGGGTTCAGTGGGGTCAGTGACGCGGCGTGTGACGGCGGTGTTGATGGCACCCCTGCTCGCGGGGCTCGTCGTCTCGTGCGGGGTGTCGTCGCCACAGACGCGGACGGCGGCGCGGGCGCGGCCCAAGGACGCCGGGTTCGCGCACCCCGGGGTGCTGGTGAGCAAGGACCAGCTCACCGCCGTACGCAAGCACGTCGACGCGGGGAAGGAGCCCTGGCTCGGGGCGTTCCTCGCCATGCGGGACAGCAAGTACGGGTCGTACAAGTACCAGGCCAAGCCGTACGCCACCGTCGAGTGCCCGCCCGACACCCGGCCCGGGCACGGCTGCGTCGAGGAGCGCGAGGACGCCATCGCCGCGTACACCCAGGCCCTGCTGTGGAGCATCACCGGCAAGCGGGAGCACGCGGCGAAGGCGATCGAGATCATGGACGCCTGGTCCGGGAAGGTGCGGCGGCACACCGAGGGCAACGCCGGGCTGCAGACCGCCTGGGCCGGGTCCAGCTGGGCGCGGGCCGGTGAGATCGTGCGGCACACCGGCGCCGGCTGGTCCAAGGCCGGCGTCACCCGGTTCCAGGGCATGCTGCGGACCGCCTACCTCCCCGAAGTCACCAGGAAGGTCCCGGACTTCAACGGCAACTGGGACCTCGCCATGACCGACGCCGCCATCGGCATCGCCGTCTTCCTCGACGACCACCAGGCCTTCGACGCCGCGCTGCGGCGCTTCCGTGACCGGGTGCCCGCCTACTTCTACCTGGAGAAGGACGGGAAGGTGCCGCTGACCCCGGTCGGCAGCACCATCGACACCCCGCAGAAGATGACCACGTACTGGTTCGGGCAGAAGCGGTACATGGACGGGGTCGCGCAGGAGACCTGCCGCAACTTCAAGCACGTCGGCTACTCGCTCGCCGCCACCGCGCACATCGCCGAGACCGCCTGGCACCAGGGCGTCGACCTCTACAGCGGGGTCAAGGACCGGCTCAAGGCCGCGCTCGACCTCCACTCCCGCTACCAGCTCGGCGAGGCCGCGCCCGCGTGGCTGTGCGGCGGCAGGGTCGACCGGAACATGGGGCCCGACGTGGAGGTCGCCCTCAACCACCTGGAGGACCGGCTCGACGTCCACGTGCCCGCCGCGCACCGGCTGGCCGAGCAGTCGCGGCCCGCCGGAACGGACGACCTCTTCGTCTCCTGGGAGACCCTCACGCACGCCGGGAACCCGGCCGCCTGAGGGGTGCCGCGCGGCCCGTGCGGAGGGCCGCGTAAACCGATGTGCGTCGGGTCCCGCGGATGGCGTACAGTGGAGTCAACGACGCGGGGTGGAGCAGCTCGGTAGCTCGCTGGGCTCATAACCCAGAGGTCGCAGGTTCAAATCCTGTCCCCGCTACTGAAGGCCCAAGGCCCGGAACCAATGGTTCCGGGCCTTGGGTGTTTTCCGGGGTCGATGAGGGGCCGCGGGGGCCGGCGAGGAGAGGCCGGGGCTTCGCCCGGTCGGGCCACACCGGTCGCCCGTCGACGCCGGTCCGGGAAATCTGGACGCGTGGGGCAGCGAGGAGGTGCGCGTCGGCCGGAAGGGCTGCACGGTCGGCGGACGTCCGGCCGGACCGGGGCGCACGCGCGTCCGGTCTCGTACGCGCGGACCTTCGCCCGGACGCTTCCGGTGCTGCTCATCGCCGTCGGAACGTTCTACGAGTACCTCACGCCGACCGAGTACACCGGCGGCCCCTTCTTCACCGCCGCCCCGCTGATCGCCGCGCCCCTCTACTCGCTGCGCGGCACGGCGCTCACCGGAGTCGTCACACTCGTCGCCGTCGTGGCGATCCACGCCGAAATAGGCGTCCTCGGAAACGTCGACGCGGTCACCGAGATCGTCACCATCGCCACGGTCGGCTTCCTGGCCGTCCTCATCAACGTCCTCGTCCGCCGCAGCGACGCCCGGCTCGCCTCGGCCCGGGAGATCGCCGAGGCCGCACAGCGCGCCGTCCTGCCGGAGCCCGACGAGTGGATCGACGGGCTGGAGGTCGCGGCGCGCTACGACGCCGCGCAGGCGGACGCGTTCATCGGCGGCGACCTGTACGCGGTGCAGGACTCCCCGCACGGCGTACGGCTGGTCGTGGGCGACGTACGAGGGAAGGGGATGGGGGCGGTGGCCGCCGTCGCCGTACTCATCGGGGCGTTCCGGGAGGCCGCCGAGCAGGAGTCGACGCTGGAGGCGGTCGCCCAGCGCCTGGAACGGGCCCTTGTGCGCGAGGCCGCCCGGCGTCAAGGCCCGGACGCCTTCGAAGGGTTCACCACCGCCGTACTCGCCGAGATCCCGCACGACGGTGACGGTGACGGTGACGGTGGCGGTGACGGTGATGGGGGTGGAGTGGGGAGTTCGGAGGGTGACGGCCATGGCCGGTTCGTCGTGCGGATCGTCAACCGTGGCCATCCCGCGCCGCTGCTCCTGCACGGGGACGGCGGCCTGCGCGTGCTCGCCGCCCGGGAGCCCGCACTGCCGCTAGGGATGGGCGAGTTGGGCAGCTGGCCCGACCGTGCCGAGGAGACGTACTTCCCCGGCGGGGCCACGCTTCTCTTCCACACCGACGGGCTGTCCGAGGCCCGGGACGCACGCGGGGACTTCTTCGATCCGGCGGCGCGGCTCGCAGGGCGGGTGTTCGCCGGGCCCGAGGAACTGGTGAACACGCTCGCCGAGGAAGCGCGGCGGCACACCGGAGGCGGGACCACGGACGACATGGCGCTGCTCGCCGTGCGGCGGCCGGAGGCGCGGGACACGGTTTCTTGATCGTTGTCACGAGGGGTGATCGCATGACGCCCCTCCGCATAACAACTGACACACCGTCAACTGAACCGGTGTTAAGCGAGCGCAGTCAACTCGCCCGATATCGGCCGGTGGTGTCCTGTAAGTCCTGGCCAGAAGCGCTAATGATCAGTCCGAAGCGCTTGGAATCCGGGGTCCGCGTCTATTAACGTTCGATAACGCAGCGCGGTCGTCCCAGCCGTCACAAGAGATGGCTCCGTGCGCACGCGCCGAATCCCGCAAGGGAACCGGGGAACCACCAACTTGGGGTGAATCGCTCGTATTCCACCGTGGAAGCACGGTCGGTATACGCGCGTAGGAGACCTTCCTGCTCCGAACCCGTCAGCTAACCCGGTAGGCGAGAAGGAAGGAAAGGAGCGCGCCCACGTGGCGTCCAACCGGCCTGCCCAGGCAACCTCGTTCGCGCCGAATGAGAAGTACAGCGACACCTTCGGCTACGGCCCCAGTGGCGACGAGGGCCCCTGGGAGGAGTGGAACCCCACCGCGGAGTCCACTCGTCCCGTGCGCGGCCGGCACCGCGTCGGCAAGCAGCGCGGCGGCGGACTCGCGCGCAGCTCCACCGTTCTGGGTGTCGGCGTCATCGCCGCCGTCGGCGCGGGCGGTATGGCCAGCGCGCAGACCGGCAAGCCCCCGGTGTCCATATCGATGCCCGACCTGTCGTCCGTCGCCGAGTCGGCCAAGGCCCTGATCTCGGACGGCTCCGACACCCCGGCCAAGGGCTCCGCCACCCCGCTCACCAGCGCCGGCCTGACCACCACCGACGCCGCGCAGGGCACCACCGACGCGGGCGAGGCCCTGCGCTCCCGCATCATGCAGCAGGCCGAGTCGCAGCAGGACCAGGTCGACAGCGCCGCCCAGGAGGCCGCCGAGGCCGCCGCCGCCAAGAAGGCCGTCACGCTCGCCGCCCAGGAGCAGGACCAGGCCGAGGCCAAGGCCGCCGCCGCGAAGAAGAAGGCGGAGCTGGCGGCCAAGGCGAAGGTCGAGGCGGAGCGCCTCGCCAAGCTCGCCAAGAGCTATGCGCTGCCCACCTCCTCGTACACCATCACGGGAACCTTCGGCCAGGCCGGTTCCATGTGGTCCTCCGGTTACCACACGGGCCTCGACTTCGCGGCGCCCACGGGCACGCTCATCAAGGCCATCCACTCCGGCACGATCACCGAGGCGGGCTGGGCCGGCGCGTACGGCTACCGCACGATCCTCACCCTCGACGACGGCACCGAGCTGTGGTTCTGCCACCAGTCCTCGATCAGCGTCAGCGTTGGGCAGAAGGTCGCCACCGGTGACGTCATCGGCCGCGTGGGCGCCACCGGCAACGTCACCGGGCCGCACGTCCACCTGGAGGTCCACCCGGGCGGACAGGCCACGGGGATCGACCCGATGACCTGGCTGCGGGACAAGGGGCTCACGCCCTGACGACTGCTGGCTGTCGGCCGTCGGCTGTCGGCTGTCAGTAGTGGGTGGTTCGTGTCCGTAGTCCGTAGTCCGTGCCGGAAGTCTGGAATATTGGCTTCCGGTACGGGTGTTGAAGAGGGGCATGACTTCTCTTCGCACGCTTGGTTCCTCCGACCTCCAGGTCTTCCCGCTCGCCCTCGGCGGCAATGTCTTCGGCTGGACCGCCGACGAGGCGCAGTCCTTCGCCGTCCTCGATGCGTACACGGCCGCGGGCGGCAACTTCATCGACACCGCCGACTCCTACTCGGCGTGGGCCGACGGCAACTCGGGCGGTGAGTCCGAGACCGTCATCGGCAACTGGCTGAAGGCGCGCGGCAACCGTTCCGACGTCGTCATCGCCACCAAGGTCAGCCAGCACCCCGAGTACCCGGGCCTGTCCGGCGACAACATCAAGGCCGCCGCCGACGCCTCCCTGCGCCGCCTGGGCACCGACTGCATCGACCTCTACTTCACCCACTTCGACAAGCCCGAAGTGCCCGTCGAGGAGATCGTCGGCGCGCTCGACGAGCTGGTGAAGGCGGGCAAGGTGCGGGCCATCGCCGCCTCCAACATCTCGCCCGAACGGCTCCGCGCCTCCCTGGAGTTCTCCGACCGCGAGGGCCTCGCCCGGTACGTGGCGCTCCAGCCCCACTACAACCTCGTCTCGCGCGGCACCTACGAGGGCGAGCTGCTGGACATCGCCTCGCAGGGCGGTCTGGCGGCCGTCCCGTACTACGCCCTCGCCTCCGGGTTCCTGACCGGCAAGTACCGCCCTGGGGCCACCGTCGACTCCCCGCGTGCCGCGGGCGCGGGCAAGCACCTCCGGTCGGAGCGGGGCCTGCGGGTGCTCGCGGCCCTGGACGCGGTCGCCGAAGCGCACGGTGTCCCGGTCGCCACGGTCGCCCTCGCCTGGCTCGCCGCCCAGCCGACCGTCGTCGCGCCCATCTCCTCGGCCCGGACCGTCGAACAGCTGCCCGCACTGCTGGGCGTGGCGGAACTCGTCCTCACGGAGGGCGAGCTGGGGCGGCTTTCGGAGGCCTCCGCGTAGTTCAGCAGTGGGCTAGTGGCGGTACGGGTTGTACGGGTGGGGGGTGTGCGGGGCGTACGGGTTGTACGGGTAGGGGGTGTGCTGGGCGTACGGGTTGTACGGGGCGGTGGTGTTGTGCGTGTGAGGGGTGTACGTGGGGTACGGCGCCGGCTGCCCGTGGAGCGGCCAGGGCTGGGGCCACGGCCGGCGCGGTGGTGCGGCAGGTGCTGCCGCCACCGCCGCGTACGCCAGGGAGGGGCGGGCCACCTCCCGGCGTCGCCACAGCTCGTCGAGCAGCTCCCGTTCCCGTACGACGAAGTCGGCGCCCGCCCGGCCGCGGCGCCCCCGGTGCCGTAGGAACGCCAGCGAGGTCGCGTACGCCTCGTACTCCGCGACCGAGCGCGCCGCGGCCTTGCCGAAGTGGTGCGTGGCGTAGTCGCGGGCCAGCCGTCGCGCCCGCATCGAGCCGAGGACGAACGGCTCCGGCGCGGTCAGCCACCCGGCGGCGGCGTACGCCGGAAGCTCCGAGCGCACCGTCCGCAGCTCGCGCTGCCGGGTCCAGATGACCAGCCAGGTGAGCAGTCCGAACGCGGGCACCATGAAAGCGGCGTAGACCGCGAAGAAGCCGTACTCCCCGAACGTCGACGAGCCGTTCCAGACCGCGTGCATGCCCATGGCGAGCAGCAGTCCGGAGAGGGGGAGCAGGATGCGGCGCACGTGCTGGCGGTCCGCCGACAGGGCCGCGACGCCGAAGCCGATGCCGGTCAGCACGGTGAACAGGGGGTGCGCGAAGGGCGACATGACCACGCGTACGAAGAAGGTCGCGGCCGTAACCGAGGCGAGGCCGCGCTCGCCGCTGAGCTGGTCGGTGCCGAAGGCGGTGCCGAGGTAGAGGATGTTCTCGGTGAACGCGAAGCCGGTCGCCGTGACGCCGGCTATGACCACCCCGTCGACGATCCCCGTGAAGTCCCGTCTGCGGAAGAGGAAGATCAGCAGCACCGCCGCCGCCTTCGCGGACTCCTCGACTATCGGCGCTATCACCGTCGCGCCCAGCGTGTCCGCGCTCGTCGGGTCGGCGGTCGCCGTCGCTATCCATCTCGTCGCGAAACTGTTCGCCACGATCGCTATCAGCGCCGCCGCACACGCTCCCCAGGCGAAGGAGAAGAGCAGGTTGCGCCAGGGGCCCGGCTCCACGCGGTCCAGCCAGCGGAATGCGGCGACGAGCAGCGGGACGGGCAGTACGGCGAGGCCGAGGCCCACCAGGAAGCCCTCGGTGCCGGTCTGTTCGCGGACCAGGGCCAGGATGACCAGACCGGACAGGGCGAGCAGCGTGATCAGCGCGCCGTACCTGACCCAGCGGCGCTGCCACCAGTGCGCGTGCCGCCGGCCACCCTCGGCCGCGGGGCCGGTCGGGTGCGGCGGATACGGCGGGTACGCGGGACTGGTGGCCACGGCATCGACCCTAACGAGGGAGGGGCGCCGCCCGCGACGGTGCGTTTGGTCGCCGGCGGGGATGGGTGCTGGTCCTCGGCCTGGTGGGGGTTCTGCGTTCTGGGGCTGGGGCTGGTTCTAGGGCTGGTGGGGGCGTCGGCGGAACAGCAGGTCGTGCACCACATGTCCTTTGTCCAGTCCCTGACCCTCGAAACGGGTCAGCGGCCGGAACTCCGGACGTGGCGCGTAACCGCCGTCCGGCTGGGTGTTCTCGAAGTCCGGGTGCGCGGTCAGTACGTCGAGCATCTGCTCGGCGTACGGCTCCCAGTCCGTCGCGCAGTGGACGACTGCGCCCGGCTTGAGGCGGGTCGCCGCGAGGTCCAGGAACTCCGGCTGGATCAGGCGGCGCTTGTGGTGGCGCTTCTTCGGCCACGGGTCGGGGAAGTAGACGCGCAGGCCGTCGAGCGAGTCCGGGGTGAGCATCTCGCGGAGCAGGATGATCGCGTCGCCGTTGGCCACGCGGACGTTCGACAGGCCGCTGCGGTCTGCGAGGTTCAGCAGGTTTCCCTGGCCGGGGGTGTGCACGTCGACGGCGAGGATTCCGGTGTCCGGGTCCTCGGCCGCCATCTGTGCGGTGGCTTCGCCCATGCCGAAGCCGATCTCCAGGACGACCGGGAGGTCGGCCCGGAACAGCTCGTTCAGGTCCAGTTGCCGTTGGCCGTCGATGTCCAGCCCCCACTTGGGCCACAGCCGCTGCAGCGCGTCCGCCTGGCCGGCCGTCACCCGGCTTCGGCGCGGCTGGAAGCTACGGATCCGCCGCTCGAAGTGCGACCCGGCGGGATCGGCCTTCGGGCCGTCGGGGAACCTGGGCTCGCCCTTGGCGCGGATGAGGCGCGGGGGCTCTTCGGGGGTGTGGAGGGAGTCAGACACAGTGGGGCCGATTTTACGTTGCCCACCCGCCCCGGGGCCGGGGGCCGGGGTCAGGTGGTCAGGGAGGTCAGGGCTCGGCGGGCTATTTCCCGGCCGATCGGGAGGGAGGCCGTGGCGGCGGGGGAGGGGGCGTTGAGGACGTGGACCGTGCGGGGGCCTTCCTGGATGAGGAAGTCGTCGACCAGGGTGCCGTCGCGCAGGACGGCCTGCGCCCGCACCCCGGCGGGCGCGGGGACGAGGTCGTCCGCGGTGACCGCCGGCAGCAGCCTGCGCACCGCGTCGGTGAACGCCGTCTTCGACAGCGACCTCCGCAGCTCCCCGGCGCCGTACCGCCAGTGCCGGCGGGCTATGTGCCAGGAACCGGGCCAGGCGAGCGTCCCGCCGAGCTCCCGGGGCCGTACGGTCCCCCACTCGTACCCCTCCCGGGCGAGCGCCGGCACCGCGTTGGGGCCGACGTGCACACCTCCGTCGATGCCTCGGGTGAGGTGCACCCCGAGGAACGGGAAGGCGGGGTCGGGCACCGGGTAGACGAGGCCGTGGACCAGCTCCGGGCGGGCGAGGGAGTAGTACTCACCGCGGAAGGGGACGATCCGCATGCCCGGGTCGTCGCCCGCGAGCCGGGCGATCTCGTCGCAGTGCAGCCCCGCGCAGTTGACGAGCACGCGCGCGCGGAGGACCGCCCCGTCGGCCGTGCGCACAGCGACGCCGAGCGCGGGGCGCCGGTCGATGCGCACGACCTCGGCGCCGTAACGGATCTCCGCCCCGGAGGACTCGGCGAGCTGCCGGGCCACCGCCCCGTAGTCGCAGATGCCCGTCGTGCCGACGTGGATGGCGGCCAGGCCGCGGACCTCCGGCTCGTACTCCGCGATCTGGGCGGACCCCAGCTCCCGGACCGGAATCCCGTTCTCCCGGCCGCGCTGGACGAGCCCGTGCAGGCGGGGCAGCTCGGCACGGTCGGTGGCGACGATCAGCTTGCCGGTGACGGCGTGCGGGATGTCGTACTCCGCGCAGAACTTGACCATCTCGGCGACGCCCCGCACCGCGTACCGCGCCTTCAGGGAGCCGGGGCGGTAGTAGACGCCGCTGTGGATGACTCCGCTGTTGCGCCCCGTCTGGTGGCGCGCCGGGCCCTGCTCCTTCTCCAGCACCGTCACACGCGTGCCCGGCGCCGCACGCGTGATCGCGTACGCCGTCGACAGGCCGACGATTCCACCGCCGGTCACCAGAACATCGCAGTCGTATGCGACTTTTTGCAGCACCTGCTCCACCTCCCGGCTTCGATAGTGCACTGCGCCACTGACAATGCCCTCAAACCCGGGAGGCCCACGAACGTCACGCAGGTCAGGCAGGAGCCATCAGCAGCGGCCTGGCGCGCTCCCGCAGCTCCACCACGCGCGGCTCGTCGCCGTACGGCTCCAGGCGGTGCAGAAGGTCCTTCACGTACTCGGTGGTGCGCGCGGAGGAAATGCGCCCGGCGACCTCCACCGCCCGTACGCCCTGCTCGCATGCCGCGTCCAGATTGCCCGATTCGAGCTCGGCGACCGCCGAGACGACCAGCCGCAGTCCGTGCGAGCGTACGAACTCCTCCGTCGGCTTCGACAGCGCCTGCTCCGTGAAGCGGCGGACCTGGCGTGGTGCCTTCAGGTCGCGGTAGCACTCCGCAGCGTCGGCGGCGAACCGGTCGTAGGAGTAGAACCCGAGCCAGGACGGGTCGTGGTCGCCGTCGCGGGAGCGCTCCAGCCAGCCCTCGGCCGCCTTCAGGGCGGCGCCGGCCGCCTGGGCGTCACCGGCGCGCGCGTGCGCGCGTGCCTCGACCAGACGGAAGAAGCTCATGGTGCGGGCCGTCGCGAGGCCGCGGTTGCGCTCCAGGGCGGCCTGGGCGAGGTCGACGCCCTCGTCGCCGAAGCCGCGGTAGGTCGCCTGGAGGGACATCGAGGCCAGTACGTAGCCCCCGAGCGGTACGTCGGCGGCCGCTCGGGCGAGGCGCAGCGCCTGGATGTAGTACCGCTGGGCCGCCTCCTGCTGGCCGGTGTCGAAGGCCATCCAGCCGGCGAGGCGGGTGAGTTCGGCGCTGGCCCCGAAGAGGGCCCTGCCGACCTCGTCGGAGTACGAGCCGAGCAGCAGCGGTGCCGCCTCCACCCTCAGGCACTCGGGAACCATGGAGGAACGCCAGTCGCCGCCTCCGTACTTGGAGTCCCAGCGCCTGGCGTCCTCGGCGGCCTCACGGAGCTTCTGCACATCGCTGTGGCCGACTTTCAGCGGTGCTCCGGAGCCCTCCCCGAGGTTCGCGTCGCGCGCCACCGAACTGTCGGCCGGGGTTATCAGCCAGCGTGAGGCAGGCGTTGCGTATGCGCTCACTGCGAATGATCCGGCCAGCGACTGCCAGATGCCGCCGGCACCTGACCGGCGTCCGGCGAGGTCGAGACGGTAGAGCTCCGTCGCCGACCGCACGGCCTGGCCGACGTCACGTGGGAAGGCGAGGCCCACCTCGGGTGCGGGATCCGCGTCCGCCAGGCCGATCTCGTGGAGCGGCACCGGGCGGCCGAGCTTCTGGCCGATGGCGGCGGCGATGAGGTGCGGCGCCGCACCTTGCGGCACCATTCCCTTCGACACCCAGCGCGCCACCGACGTCTTGTCGTAGCGAAGTGTCAACCCGCGTTGAGCGCCAAGGTCGTTGACGCGTCGCGCGAGTCCTGCGTTGCTGATTCCCGCGAGGGCGAGAACGGCGCCGAGTTTTTCGTTCGGCCCGCGTTGCTCCCTGGACATTGCGCCACCCCTCGACACAGACGGCTGCCGCGTTGGCATAACCACGCGGCATTCGTAAACCCAGCGTAGTTCGCCGCATCCCAAGCGTTAAGAGGCATGGTTCCGGATGGCGAGATTGTGGTCCGTACGGAAGTACGGACGGTTGCGGCGTGCTCCCGTTGTGTGGCCGTGCGCCCGTCCGTGCGCTCTTCTCCGGCCACCGGGGGAGCGCTTCCATGAACCTGCGTGGGTCGGCCCGCTGTACTGGATCCAGTGGGCTGGGGGACACCGCCGCCTACATCCCCGCGGGCGGCGGACCGGTCCGGGAGGCGAACTCCGCCTCCCGGACTGTGCGTTGCCGAAGCTGTGCGGTCGGCCTGTACGGAGCGTGTTCGTTCCCCGTCCCTCGTAGCCGATTTGGCCGAAAATCGACGGTGGGTCGGCGGGGCAAATAGCGCGTCTACCACGCTAGTTGAGGGCGCGTTAGGCGTTTTGGGGGAGTGTATCGGGGGCGCATTCGCGTCGCCGAACTGCCCTGGATCGCTGCCGGATCGTCTCCATATCGGCGTCGGATCGCCTCTGGATCGTGTCCGGGTTACCTGGGGGGTGGCCGTTGAACGGTTGCCAAGTCCCCGGGGGTTTCCCGCGGTAGCTCTTCCTCGTGGGCGTGCTCGGGGGCGCGTTCGAGGGGGCGCAAGCCGCCGCACAGAGCCTCCCGTGTGCCTTCTTCGTGGCAGCATGGTGCCCAGTTCGTACGGTGCACTGGTTGTCCACAGCCTGTGGAGGCGGCGATGCGGTGGTTGGTGGGGTGGAGCAGTACCGCCGCCAGGGCGCCCGAGTTCGGCTCGGCCGGGGCGACGGGAAGCGGCGGCGAGACCGTTCATCCGGTGGGTTCCCAACTCCTGTGGGGCGACCCCGATCCCCTCTGGGCGGTCGGCGACTGGCGCCCCGACGAGGTCCGCATCGTGAAGGCCGACGCGCAGACCCGCATCGCGGTCCTCGGCACCTGCGGCGCGACCGACGAGGAACTCCGGGTCGGGCTGTTCGCCGCGCGCGGAGGGGCACTTCGGCATCTCACCAACTGGTCCGGCAGCTACACCGCGGTCGTCCAGGTCGGCCGCCGGCTGACCGTCTGCGGTGATCTCGCGGGCGCCCGGCCCGTGTTCTACACCCCCTGGGCGGGCGGCACCGCCTACGCGACCGCCGCGCTGCCCCTCGCCGACCTCATCGAGGCCAACCTCGACTTCGGGCACCTCGCCGCGCTGCTCGCCGCCCCCGACGTACCGGCCGCCGTCCACGACTCCACCCCCTACGAGGGAGTACGGCGCATTCCGCCCGGGCACGCGCTGATCCTGCGCACCGGCGCACGGGAGATCGCCGGGTACGAGCCGGTGGCCTCCCTCGCCGTCGCCGCGCCCTCCGCCGACCCCGCCAGCGCCGTGGACGCCGTACGCGACGCGCTCGTCGAGGCCGTACGCGCGCGTCTCGCCGCGCCCCGGCACGTGCCCGGCTCCGACGTGGACCCCGGGCCCGTGCCCGGAATGGGGCCCGCCGAGCGGCGCGCCGCCCGCGGAATGCCCGTACCCGGCATCGGGGCCGACCTCTCCGGAGGACCTGCCTCCGGCACGCTTGCCCTGCTCGCGGCGGGGCTGCCCGGAGCGCCCGGGACCGTCCTCGGGCACGGCACCGGGGCGGGGGAGCGGCTGCTGGCCGTCACCTTCAACGACCTCGTCGTCGGCGGGCGCGAGGCCGAGCTGGAGCGGGCGGGGACACTCGCCGCGAACCCCCGGCTGCATCACGTCGTCGTCGCGGGCGGCGAGGAAGTCCTTCCGTACGCCGACCTGGAGGGGCCGCTCACCGACGAACCCGGGCCGTCGCTGGTGACCGCCGCCCGGCACCGCGCCCGGCTCGCCTCCGGCAGTGCGGACCACTTCACGGGGTCCGGGGCCCGGCAGGTGCTCGACGCGCATCCGGCGCGCCTCGCCGATCTACTGATGGACCGCAAACGCCGTCATCTGGTGCGGCCCGTCGCCGCGTTGGCGAAGGCCGACGGCTCGGTGATGGTCCCCGCGCGTGTGTACGGCGCTGCGCGCAAACTGGCCCGCACGCCGTACCGCACCGGCGTCGACGGGCTCGCCGAGCGGCTGCTGCACCGGCGCTTCGAGGAGCCCGGGGGTGCCGTGGGGGCGTCCCTCGCCGCGCTCACGTGGGCCAGACCGGGGCCCGCCGCGCGGTGGCTGACCGGTGAGGCGCTTGCTGAAGTATCGGTTCGCCTGCAGGGGGCCTCGACCGGGCGGGCGGGGGTCGGGCCCGGACAGCGGCCAGGTGACTTCCGCGCGCGGGCTGCGCTCGCGCGGGTCGCGGCGGATCTGCGCGTCCTGGAGCAGGCCGCCGAGATCCGCTTCCAGCGGCTGCACGCGCCGTTCCTGGACAACCAGGTCGTACGGGCCTGTCGGGCGCTGCCCGAGGCGCTGCGGGTGCGGCCCGGGGCGCGGGCGGAGATCCTGCGTACGGTCCTGGAGGGCGCCGGGGTCGCGGACCTGCCGCCCGGGTGGGGCGCGCCGTCCCACGCCTCCTCGGCCGCGGCCGCCCGCACGGGGCTGCGGGTCGCTGTCGACCAGCTTGTCGCGCTGTTCGACACGCCGTTGCTCGCGCAGGCGGGGCTGGTCGAGGCGAGAGTGGTCCGCAAAGCGTTGCGCGCGGCGGCGGACGGCGAACCTCTTCCGCTCGACGGTCTCGCCGACCTGGTCTCCCTGGAGCTGTGGCTGCGACGGTTGCTGGCGCGGCGGGGCACCTGCTGGACGGGGACGCCTGCGCGGCAGCGGGCTGTGCCGGCGGGGATCCGGCCGCAGGGGCGGGCGTTGGCGGGGGGCGGGGCGTGATCTGGCGGGGGCGCCTGTCGTAGGGGGTGCGGGTGTGTTGTGGGTCGGGTCCGTGCCGTCTGCTGGCGTGGGCGCCGTTCGCAGGGGGGGTGTGTTGTGGGTCGGGTCCGTGCCGGTACGTCTTGCCCGTCGCCGCGTGGGCGTACTGCCCGGGGGTCGAGCATGGCGGAGCTTGGCTG
>NZ_JBEXDZ010000128.1:0-27245 GCF_040606085.1 Streptomyces sp. NPDC005485
GGCCCGGGTATCACCGCCCATTCCGCACCTAGACTTTTGCGACCACCTGGGAGAAGGGATGTCCGTGAAAGCTGGGGGCACGAACGAGATGGCCGTGCAGTCGAAAAACCCGGATGCTTCGAGCGCACCGGACACTGGGGTACCCGCCCCCGGGCAGCGTGTCACCGTACGCCATCGCCCCTGGGTGGTCACCGATGTCGTCCGCTCCACCGCCGCCAGCGACGACCCGGCACGCGCCGCCGAAGCCGCCACCAGCCACCTGATCAGCCTGTCCTCGCTGGAGAGCGACGGCCGGGACGAGGAACTGCGGGTGGTGTGGGAGCTGGAGCAGGCGACGGACGTCCACGACCAGTACGAGTTGCCCTCTCCCTACGTCGGCTTCGACGAGCCGGGACGGCTGGACGCCTTCCTGGACGCCGTGCGCTGGGGCGCCATCGCCTCGGCCGACAAAACCGCACTCCAAGCCCCGTTCCGTTCCGGCGTGGAGATCCAGGACTACCAGCTGGACCCGGTGGTCCGCGCTCTGTCCATGCCGCGTACGAATCTACTGATCGCGGACGACGTGGGTCTGGGCAAGACGGTCGAGGCCGGTCTCGTGATGCAGGAGCTGATGCTGCGCCACCGCGCCCGCTCCATGCTGATCGTCTGCCCCGCCGGACTGACCCTCCAGTGGCGGGACGAGATGCGGGACAAGTTCGGCCTGGACTTCCGGATCGTCAACACCAAGATGCTCCGGGAGCTGCGCCGCTCCGCCGGTCTGTACGCCAACCCGTGGAAGCACTATCCGCGTCTGATCGTCTCGATCGACTGGCTGAAGCGCGAGCGCCCGCTGCGCATGCTGCGTGAGCTGCTCCCCGCGGTGCCCGAGTATCCGCGCGCCTTCGACCTGCTGGTCGTGGACGAGGTGCACACCTGCGCACCCTCGGGGACGGGCAAGTACGCGGTGGACTCGCAGCGCACCCGAGCCGTGAAGTTGCTGGCCCCCCACTGCGAGCACCGCCTCTTCCTCTCCGCGACCCCGCACAACGGCTACCTGGAGTCGTTCACAGCTCTCCTCGAACTGCTCGACGACCACCGTTTCGCCCGGGGCATCAAGCCGTCCGAGGAACAGCTGCGCCGGGTGATGGTGCGCCGCATGAAGTCGGAGCTGCCGCCGCAGTGGAACGGCAAGCCACGCTTCCCCAAGCGAGTCCCCCACGCCGTGGAGGTCGAGTACGGCGACGCGATGCGGGAGGCGTACGCGAAGCTGACGAAGTACGCGCGCAGCCGCCGCGCAGAACAGGGCAACGGAAAAGCGGGCGGGACGGCCGCCGACTTCGTGACGTCGCTGCTGAAGAAGCGCTTCCTGTCGTCACCGAAGGCCTTCGCGGAGACCATCAACACCCACCTGGCCACAATGACGTCCCGGCGCGCCGACGCCGACGCAACCTCCGGGCCGAAGGAGGAGCCGGCTCCGAGCGTCCGCGTGCTGCGTCCGCTGATCGACGGGATCGAGGAGGCCGAGCAGGAGGACGAGCAGGAGCAGGCCGAGGCGGCGGCGCGGGCCCTCACCGCCGCCCGCCACGCCATGCGTCCGCTCTCCGACCGGGAGCACACCCTTCTCAAGGAACTGGACGCCTGGGCCATCGACGCCGGGAAGCGGCCGGACGCCAAGTTCGCCCGCTTCAAGGAGTGGCTGGACGGGATCGTCTGTCCTGACGGTCCGCTGGGCGGCTGGGAGCCGGAGCGGGTCATCGTCTTCACCGAGTACCGCGACACCCAGCGCTGGCTGTACGGGCAGTTGATCGCCGCCGGGTACCCGGCAGAGCGCATCGCCCAACTGCACGGCGGCCAGGACCAGGAGGACCGCGAGCAGGTCAAGCAGGTCTTCCAGGAGAGCCCCGACCTGTCTCCTGTCCGCATCCTGCTCGGCACCGACGCGGCGAGCGAGGGCATCAACCTCCAGGCGCACTGCCACCGGGTGCTGCACTGGGAGATCCCCTGGAACCCGAACCGCCTGGAGCAGCGCAACGGCCGTGTGGACCGGCACGGGCAGAAGGCCGACCAGGTGGACGTGTTCCACTTCGTCCCGGCGGGCTGGCAGGGCTTCGACCCGGCGCACGACCACCAGACGGACTCGGGCTACCAGGACGGCGCTCTTGAGGACGAGCTGCACTTCCTCGCCGTCGCCGCCCGCAAGACCGAGCGCATCCGCGAGGACCTCGGCAGCGCGGGCGAGGTGATCGCCGCACAGGTCGAGCAGAAGATGCTGGGCCGCCGTTCGAGCTGGACCACCGCCGACGCCGAGATCACCAAGCGGTCCGGGAAGGCCGTCCTGAAGGTCGAGCGGGACCTGGCGCGTGACCTGGAGCGGCTGGTGGGCGCCCTGTCCGAAAGCCGCCAGGAGCTGCACCTGACGTCGGAGACGGTCGAGCGCGTCGTCCGTACGGGCCTGCTGCTGGCCCACCACAAGGACCTCACCGAGGTCCCCGACCCCAGGCCTGACCAGGGCGCCCGCTGCTTCCGGCTGCCGGAGCTGCCCGGGGCCTGGGCGCGCGCCCGCAACGACGGACTGCGCCACCCCCTCACCGGCCGGGAACGCCTGGTCGTCTTCGACGAGGTGGAGGCCCGCGACCGTACGGACGTGGTGCACCTGCACCTGGGCCACCGCCTCGTCCAGATGTGTCTGCGGCTGCTGCGGGCCGAGCTGTGGTCGAGCGGCGCGGCGGCACATCTGTCCCGGGTGACGGCCCGGGTGGTGCCGGACGGCGTGCTGCGACAGCCGGCGCTGGTCGCGCACGGCCGGGTGGTCGTCACCGGCAGCGGCGGAACGCGGCTGCACGAGGAGGTGATCACGGCGGGCGGTCTGATCGAGGGCGGCAAGCTCGTCGCGGCGAAGATGGAGGACGTCGACGGGTGGCTGGCCGAGGCGACGGACGAGCTCCCCGCCGACGGCATCCGGACCGAACTCACCACTCTCTGGCCGCAGTTGGAGGACCGTCTCGCACGCGCACTGAACACCCGCGCGAAGCGCCGCTTCCGCTCCCTGGAGACGCTGCTCGCCGAACGCTGCGAGGAGGAGGTCGAGGGCATGAGCGCGGTTCTGGAGGACCTCGGCCGCTCGATCCGGGACCGGCTGGACGACACGGGCCACTGGCAGCAGGAGTCGCTGTTCGACGTCGACGACGAGCGCCGCCAGTTGCGCGCGGACCGGGAGGCGTTGCAGGAACGGCTGCGACGGCTGCCGGAGGTGACGGAAACGGAAACGGCCGCGTTGCGCCGCCGCTGGGCCGATCCCTCGCCACGCTGGTTCCCGGTCGCCGTGACCTTCCTCGTGCCCCGTTCCCTCTCGCCCGTCGCAGCTACCGCCGCCCGCCAGGAGAACCGCTGATGCCCGCCGCCGCCCCCGCCGCCAGGAAGTTCCCGCCGAAGGGCTCGGTCCCCACCCCCGCCGAGCAGCACGAGGACTGGCTGCGGCTGCTGCGCCCCGACGGCCCGTTCGTGTCACTGCCGGTGCTGGTCGGCGCCTTCCCGCAGGGTCTCGACACGATCCCCAAGGAGACGTGGGCGAAGCTGCGGCAGGCCTGGGCGGAGGTCCAGGAGGACCCCGCGCTGCTGCGGCCCGCGTGGGAGAAGTTCGTCCTGACCGAGCTGATCGGCTGGCGGGCTCCCGGCCTGCGCGAAGGCGCGGCGATCCCCGAGTTGCTGCACGCCGGCGCGAACACGCCCGACGCCGTCGTCCTCGGCCCCGGTCAGTCCGGCGGCCTCGCCCCGCGCGCCCTGTTCTTCCGTACGGACGAGTGGGAGGGCCCCCTCAACCGCCCACGCGGCGAACAACCCGGCCTCGCCGACCGGGCGGCCGACCTCTGCCGCGCCCGTGACGTACCCCTGGCGCTGCTCACCAACGGCCGCGAGTGGGCGCTCGTCCACGCCCGCCCGAAAGAGGCGACGACCGTCGCCGTCTTCGACGCGGACCTGTGGACCGAGGAACCGATCCTCGCCCGTGCCTTCGCGAGCCTGCTGTCGGCGCGGCGGGTGGTCCGCCCACCGCTGGACGCGACGGGCAAGCCGACCGACTCGACCGCGGGCCTGTTCGCCCGCACCGTCGACGCGATGTCCGAGGTCACCGACACGCTGGGCCGCCAGGTCCGCGAGGCGGTGTCGCTGCTGGTCGCGGAACTGTCGCGGCTGGACCGGGAGTCGCGCGGCGAACTGCTGCGGGACGTACCCGCCAAGCAGGTCTACGAGGGCGCGCTCACCGTGATGATGCGCCTGGTCTTCCTCCTCTACGCCGAGGAGCAGCGCCTGCTCCCCTCCGGTGACGAGCTGTACGACGCCTCGTACGCCGTGGGCCCCCTGCACGACGAGTTGGCGATGGCCCAGAGTCTGCACGGCGATGAGCTGGGCGACCGGGTCGAGGCGACCTGGCCGCGCCTGCTCGCCCTGTTCACCGCGATCCACGGCGGCAGCACGCACGACCGGCTGTGGATCCCCCCGTACGGCGGCTCGCTCTTCGACCCGTCCCGTTTCCCCTGGCTGGTCCCGGCCAAGGTCACCGACCGGGTGGTCTACGAGATCCTCGACGCCCTCCTCACCCTGCGCGCCCGCAAGGGCTTCAAGGGAAAGGAGCGCCTCTCCTACAAGGGCCTGGACGTCGAGCAGATCGGCCATGTCTACGAGGGCCTGCTGGAGTACGGCTGCCGCTGGGCCGACGAGCCGTATGTCGGGGTCTCCTTCGGTCGGGACAAGAAGTACGAGGCGGTACTGCCGCTGGCCCGCCTGGAGGAGTGGACGGCGGCCGGCACGCTGGCGGACCAGGTGGCGGTGGTCACGGGGACGAAGGCCACCACGGTGACGGCCTCACACGCCAAGTCGGGTGCGACGACGGTCGAGTTGGAGACGGCGTGCGGCAATGACATCGCCCTCGTCGAGCGAGCGGCTGCTTTCTCCGGCCTGTACGGCCTCGACCTGCGTGGCGAGCCGAAGGTGTGGCCCGAGGGCTCGGTCATCGTGGTCCGCTCCGGCAACCGCCGCGACACCGGCACCCACTACACGCCGAAGGCGCTGGCCGAGGAGGTCGTGGAGCACACGCTGGCTCCGCTCTGCTTCGCGCCGGGTCCGGCGGAGGGCGCGGAGCCGGGCGTCTGGCAGCCGAAGAAGGCCGAGGAGCTGCTGAAGCTGCGGGTACTGGACCCGGCGATGGGTTCGGGCGCGTTCCTGGTCTCGGCCTGCCGATACCTCTCCGACCGGGTGGTGGAGGCATGGCTCCGGGAGGACGAGCTGCCGCCCGAGATCGCGCGGGACGTGGACCGCGACGACCATGAGCAACTCCACCAGATCGCAAGGCGGTTGGTGTCCGACCGGTGCCTGTACGGCGTCGACCGCGACCCCATGGCGGTGGAACTGGCCAAGCTGTCGCTGTGGCTGGTCACGCTGGCGAAGGGCCGCCCGTTCTCGTTCCTGGACCATGCGCTGCGGTCCGGCGACTCGCTGGTGGGCGTCATCGACGTCCGGCAGGTCAAGCAGTTCCATCTGGAGTGGCAGGACCGGCAGTTGAGCCCGGAGGTCGCGCGGGCGCTGGACGTCACGGAGACGTTGCTGTCGGAGGCGGCGGAACTGCGGCGGCAGATCGAGTCGACGGCGGTCACGGACATCCGGGTGGTCCGCGACAAGGCGGACCTGCTGGCGAAGGCGGATGCGCGAAGCGAACGGCTACGGCTGGCGGCGGACGCGGTGGTGGGCGCGGCCCTGGCCGCCGAGGGCATCTCCGACGACGAGGCGTCCGGCATCTCCGGCGAGGAACAGGTGGGTGGAGCGCGGGGCGCTGCGCGTTTCCGTGACGCCAAGGAGGACGCGAAGTCCCGGGCCTACCGGAACCGGCTGGAGTCTGTGGCGGGGCTGGTGGCGACCGCGCTCGGGGGAGGTGCCGGGGCTGAAGAGGCTGCGGTGCAGGCGCGGGGGATTGTGGACGGGTGGCTGAAGGGGCCTCGGGCGGAGGCGGTGCGGCCGTTGCATTGGCCGTTGGAGTTTCCTGAGGTTATGGGGGTGGGGGGCGCGGCTGGGTTTGATGTGGTGGTGGGGAATCCGCCGTTTGTGGGTGGCAAGAAACTGACGGGGGCGTTGGGGCACGATTACCGGGAGTACTTGGTCAACCGACTGGCGGGGGGTACGCGGGGGCACGCAGACCTTTGCGCGTACTTCCTGCTGCGGAATCTGTCGATTGCGCCGAGGCGGCGGACGGGGATCATCGCTACGAACACGATCGCTCAGGGGGATACGCGAGAGGTTGGGCTGGATCGGGCTACGGCGGATGGGTGGACGGTGTACCGGGCAGTCAAGTCACAGCCGTGGTTTGGCACTGCCTCCGTGGTCGTCTCGCTGTTGTGGATGGGCAGGAATGTCGGCCAGGGTGAGGGCGTAGTCCTGGACGGCAATGAGGTGCCTGGCATCACTCCCGGGCTCGATCCTGCATCGCGGATGTCCGGGAACCCGTATCGCCTGGTGGCTAACGAGGCCGAGTCGTTCCAGGGTTCCATTGTGCTGGGTAAGGGATTCATCCTCGCGCCCGACGAGGCGCACGCGCTGATCGCCAACGATCCGAAGAACGCAGATGTGCTTTTCCCCTACCTCAATGGAGAAGACCTGAATCAACGCCCCGGATCCACTGCCAGCCGATGGGTAATCAATTTTCATGACTGGTCCGAGGAAAGAGCAGCGGAGTACTCCGAGGTCTTCGAAATCATTGAACAAGAAGTGAAGCCTGTCCGGCAGCGGACCAAGGAGGATGGCTCTTACGTACTCCGCAAGCCACTACCCCAGAGATGGTGGCACTATGCGGATAAACGTCCGGCACTGTACACGGCGATCGCAGACTTGGACCACGCCATTGTGATCGTCCGCCACAGCAATGCGCTGGCCCCGAGTCGACTACCAACCGACCAAGTCTTTTCGGATGCGGTGTCGGTGATCGCCTCCTCGTCACCCGCACTACTCGCTCTGCTATCAAGCGGACCACACGCCTCCTGGGCATGGCAGTGGGGATCCAGCCTCAAGGGTGATCTCCGCTACAACCCGTCCGACGTCTACGAGACCTTCCCTCGCGCTGGTGAGACGGTTCGCCTCGCCACTGCCGGTGAAGCTCTGGAGGCAGCTCAGCGCGCCGCCATGTCGGCCAGGAATATCGGCATCACCCCGGTTTACAAACTCGTGCACATGCAGTCCGAGACCACCCCTGACATCGATGGGCTCCGGCAAGCTCACATGGAGGTGGACCTAGCCGTCACTGAGGCCTACGGCTGGACCGATCTTGACCTTGCGCATGGCTTCCACACCACACCACACGGCGACCGCTTCTCCATCGCTCCCTCCATCCAGACCGAGATTCTGGACCGTCTCCTGGAACTGAACCACGCCCAGTACAAGGAAGAACTGGAAAAGGGGTTGCACACGCCGGAGGCCAAGCGGAGGAGAGCTGCCGCGCGGAAGGCCAAGGCGAAGGCTCGGGCCACCGCGCACGCACCGCAGAACACCGATGAAGACTTCGCCGACGGGCTGTTCCCCAATCCAGACGCTCTCTTCTGACTTCTGAGCTTGCACCCAGCGCGCCCCGCTCCCGGCATCAACCAGGTCCGGGGCGCGAGTAGTTGAGAGCTCAGCTCTCCAAGGTGCAAGGCACGAAGGCTGCCCACGCGTCCGCCGTGAGCGCGAGCTGAGGGCCTCCGATGTTCTTGGAGTCGCGGACGTGGATCGCGCGGCGAGTGATCGCGATCTCGACGCAGCTGTCGCCCTCGGTGCCGTCGCTGTAGCTGCTCTTGAACCACCGCAGCTCAGAGGCGGCGTCCTCGGCAGTGGCCTTGTGGATCATGTCTCTCCCAGCACTTGCTCGATGAAAGCGAGCGACTCCCCCGGCGTGAGAGCCTGAGCCCGGATGATGCCATACCGCATTTCCAAGATCCGGAGCTGCTTCGGGTCGGAGGTCGGGCGGCCCCCATACGCGCCGTCGGAGCGGCCCACCGCCGTGCCGTCCGTGAACTTCAGCACCTCGATCTTGCCGTCCACGCCGGGATGGGCATCCGTCTCCGTCGGCATCACCTGGAATGTCACGTTGCGCAACTGCGCCACCTCCAGCAGGTGTTCGAGCTGTCGACGTCGCACCATTGTCCCTCCGATGCGACGACGCAGTGCCGCCTCTTCCTGAACAAAACTGAGTACCGGCATGGGAGACCGCTCGAAGACCGACTTCCGTTCCACTCGGGCAGCGACCAAGCGCTCCACCTCCTCTCCCGAGTAGGGCGGTTGCCGCGCCTCGAACAGGGCCCGAGCATGCTCAGGCGTCTGCAACAGCCCATGAACGCTGAGCCCGACGTACACCCCGATCTCGACCGCCTGAGCCTCCAACTTCGCCAGGTCCCGAACCTTCTTCGGATACCGAACCCGCGCCACATCCTCCTTCATCGCCGAGATCAGCCCGCCCGCTCCCAGCACCTCGTCCGCCTTGTCCAGGTACTCGGACTGAGGGATCCGCTTACCCCCCTCGACCTTGTAGACCAGGTCCTCCCCGTACCCCACCGCCACCCCGAACTCGGCGGCCCGCATCCCCATGGCCTCGCGCCGCAGCTTCAACTGCCGACCCACCGTCGCGACGACCGCGACACCCCAGTCGTCGTCCGGGTCCACCTCCCAGCCCGGCTCGTCCGCCTCACTCTTGAGCCGACCCGCGTCACCATCCACCTGCTGCATCCCGCGCCCCTCCGTCGTACGTCCACGCCGCAACGCCCCTTACCCGTACAGACCGTGCCGACAGCCCCGACAGCACCGGACAAACTCCGGACAGTCACCGTACGGACCGACTGAGTCACTGTTCACGGTAAGCGCGCACCACCACGCTCAGTCACGTGAACCAGGAAATGTCCACCCAACTCAACGCCCCCACCCGTCGCTTCGGTGTCTCGCTGTCCCCCACCCCACGCGGCGCCCGCCTCGCCCGTCTCCTCGCCACGGAATGGCTGCGCGCCTGGGACCTGCCACCCGGCAGCATCGACACCGCCGCACACCTCGTCGCCGAACTCGCCGCGAACGCCGCCACCCACGGCCGGCTCCCCGGCCGGGACTTCCGACTCGCCCTGCACGCCACCAGCGCCGTGCTCCGTATCGAGGTGACGGACACCCGCGGTGACGACCTCCCCCGACGCCAACCCCCGCCCCCGGACGCCGTATCGGGACGCGGCCTGCTCCTCGTGGAGGCTCTCGCCGACCGCTGGGGCGTCGAACTCGGTCCCGTCCCCCGGAAAACCGTGTGGGCCGAACTCAACCTGCTCCCACTGGAATCACCGGCAGCACCGAAGCACGGCGGCCCATGCTCCGGTGCCGCTGGCGCTCTTTTCTAAGAACCACGGGAGAGAAAGAACCCCACCAAACCCCACCCCTCCCGCCCGCTTGTCCACGCTCCACGCAAACTCACTCGCGCGAGTGAACATCACCAACTGGGCTGGATTCGGGACCGGTTGCCTGCCGTACGCTCAGCGCGCGACACAGCACAGACACAACCGCAGACATGCGACGGCCCCCGCCGGGACTGCAATCCCAGTGCGAGGGCCTGACCGCCGAGGAAGAGAAGAGCTTCCTGATGGATACGAAGAACCCTAGCGCGCCCCCGCGCGCCCAGTCCCGTACCGCGGGCAAAAACCACCCCCACAGGCGCCCGCCCGCGGGCGTCGTCCACGACAACTCCCGCCACACCACCCGCTTCACGGTGATCGGCAACCACCTCGCGCAGCACGCCGAGCTGTCGGGTCTCGCGATCGGGCTCGCCGTCCACATCCAGTCGCTGCCCACCGGCGCCCCGGTCGACATCAAGACCCTCGCCGCCCGTTTCCCTGAGGGTCCGACCCGTATCGCCGCCGCCCTGCGCGAACTGGAAACCCACGGCTACCTCCGCCGCACCCGCGAACGCGTCCCCGGCGGACGCATCGTCACCCGCACGGTCTCCCGCAACCAGCCCGGCGCATCCCCGGAGGACGCGGCCCCCGCCGTACGACGAACCGCCACGGACAAACCCCCGCCCCGCAAGCTCCTCCCCGCCGTACCCCAGCCTGCTCGTCCTTCCCCCTCCCTGCTCAAGACCGCCGTCGACCTCCTCGCCGGCCTCCGCCGCGCGGACCCCCGCCTCTTCCTCTCCGCCACCGACGTCGAACACCTCGCCCCCGGCGTCGCCTCCTGGCTGGAGCGCGACCTCACCCCCACCGACGTACGCGACGCCCTCGCCACGAACCTCCCCCAGGAGCCCCTGCACCGCCCGGCCGCCTTCCTGGCCCACCGCCTGGCCGCCCAACTCCCACCCCCGCCCCCGTTCCGAGCTCCCTCACCGCCACCAGCTGTCCGGCATCCGCTCCGGAACTGCGATGGCTGCGACCGCGGCTTTCGAGGCCCCGAACCCGGCCACTGCCACGACTGCCGGTCCGCTCAGGAAGGCCTGCGCCCCGTGTGCTGAGTGGCGGCCATCGCCCGGCATGACGGACACGTCGGCGGGGCCCACTTACTGGAACCCTCTACACACCTCAAGCCGGCCCGGCAGGATGAATCCACCCTTCACCCGACAGGACCTCACGTGCTGCCCTCTTTCGCCGCGAACGGATTCCTACCTCTGGGCCGGTACTCCATCTCCTTCGACGAGGCGGAGGCCATGCTGGTCAGCGCCCCGGAGTTCGAGGACTCCTCGACACGCACAGAACTGTGGGACGGCCTCCACAACTATCTCGACCCCTTCCTCATACTGGAGGACGCATACGCGGCTGCCCTCGACGGCCTCACCCTCGTCCACAGGCTGTGGCTCGGCGGCAGCTTCGTCAGCGCCAAACTCGACCCCGGGAACATCGACGCCACACTCCTGATCGACACGCGTGCCGAGCGCGCCGTACGGGGAAAGCCCGGGTCGAAGTGGCTGACCAGCGCCTTCCAGAGTCGGACCAGGATGAGAGAGAAGTTCGGCGTCTCGCCGCTTCGCATCGGGTACCAGCCCGTTGCCCATATCTTCGAGCCGGAGCGCTTCACGTCCGACGAACGGACATACTTCACGCAACGGGGTGTGTGGGACGACTGGTGGCAGCGCTGCAGACTGCCCGACCGGAACGACCGCTCACCGTCCGAAGAGAGTGCCGCCCCGGCACGCGGCTATCTGGAGGTGCGACTGTGACCGGCGACAGCTGGCGTGAGCGCAGGCGCGCGCTCCGGGAAGACGGCGACTCTGCCGAGGCCGAGCGCGCCGCACGTCTCCTCGGCATGCTGGGCACAGAGGACCGGGACGACGAGGAGATCGAGGCGGAACACCGGGCCGGTCGGCTGGCCGCAGCGCGCGAGTACGCGCCGGACGCCCGCCTCGACGAGGAACTTCAACTCCGACTGACCGGGCCGGACACCGACGGCGGCGCTCTCCGCTTCCAGTGGGGTGACGCGCTGCTCGAACCCGTGGAACACATGGTCTCCGTCGCCGCGGGCACTCCGGTACAACTGGAACTCACGGGGATCTCTACAGGCAGCACTGTCGTGCACGCCCGACCCGTCACCGCCCCTGCCGATTCCGGCGAACCCGACACCCTGGACGCCCCCGCCACTTCCGCCGCTTCCACGGGCCTCGGCACCCTCACCACGCTGCTCGACGCTGTGGAGTCGGAGCACGACATCCGCGAATGGGCAAAGCTCTTCGACGCGGTCGAAGCAGTGTCCCGGGCACTGAGCCGGTACGAACTGGACCTGGGCGTGACCTGGTACGACGCCAACGGCCACATGCGCCGCGCCCGACTGACAGAGCGGGGCAGGCACTACGTGAAACGGCTCCGGGAGACCAGGGACCGCGACCAGGAGATCACCATCTCCGGCCGCATCACGGAACTGCGCGAGAGCGGCCTGGTGAAAGTGAAGACGGGCACGGCCAAGAACGCGCCCGCCTACGATGTCCGCTTCGAGGAGCCCGGGGAACTGCTGCGCATGCGCCCCGGGCTCGGCGACAACGTCCACTTCCGGGTCCGCTTCCGGCAGCAGCTGGACTCCATGGGCATCGCGCGGTCCACGGAGTACACGTACCTCGGACCGGCCCCCGAACAGACGTCACTTTCACTCGAACCGTAGGCATGCCTACTCTCCCGGACCGTCACTGGGGACGGCCCGGGAGGGGGCGCTACTCCGGCTGGACCGCGAACACCGTCACCCGTCGCATCCGCACACCCGTCCCCCGCGGCTCCAGATCACCCCTCACCACAACTTCCATCCCCTGCCGCCAGGCTTCGGTCGCCTTGTCGATGTCCTCCGGCCGTAGCTCCACCCGGACCCTCCTCTGGCGCTGGGAGTCCTCGTGCAGGAGGGAACCGTAGATCGTCGCTTCGCGAGGATTCACGTCCCGGTGCAGTTTGGTCACCACGCCGAACAGAACCGCCCTCTCCTCCCGACCCAACCGCTCCCGCAGGTCCTTCGCCACCGCCTCCAGAGCCTCCACATGTCGGGGGGTGATCCCGACCGGCGGTGAGGGTTGCTCCATCGGCATCTCGGGCGACCAGGCGAACGCCATCGAGAAGTCACGGCGTTCCTCGCCCGCGATCTTCACCAGCGCCTCGCAGAGGTTGGCCGAGAGGCCTGCCCGCGTCAGATGCTCGAAGTGCGGCACGGAGTCCTCGGCGAGCGCGCCCTCCGCTGCGGCATGCGCGCAGGTGACGCCCGCGTACAGCATCCGGGAGACCTGTCTGCTGAAAGGCTCGGACCGCTGTAGGCCAAGCCTGTTCAGTTCCGCGTCGAGGAGGAGGGAGTTGCGCCTGTTGAGCTCCGCTTCGTCGAAGAGCGAGCCCTGCCCGGACCCGTCGGTGTCTTCGCCGTACGTGCTGTCCGGCAGCGGGGTGTGAGCGGCGATGACGTAGCTGCCGACGCGAGTCTGGTCGAGCCGTACGGCCGCGACGTGGTCCTTCACCACCTGAGGTTTCTGCGCGGGCTGGACGGCCTGCGGATTGAGCGCGGAGGATGCGGCAGCGGTGTGCAGTTCCTTCAGGCCGGTCAGCGCCGACACCAGGTCCAGGAGCGGAGCCGTACCGGACGGGCCGGGCGGCACCAGCCGGAGGAACTGCCAGTCCACCGGCGGCAGTCGCATCTCCCGCAGGATGTCACCCGGGCGGCGTGCCTCGACGACGGCGAGGGTCTCCAGGATGTCGGCGACGCGGCCCGCATAGTCCCGGCGCCGCTGCATCGGCACCAAAAGCTCGTACGGAGGGCCCGGTTCGTACGACGCTCCCGGCTCCTCCTGCGGCCTCCACTCCCACAGTTCGGCACCGGACAGGTCACGTTCCGCGTTCCAGCCTTTGCCGCTGAGGTAGCGCCGCACCACCCCCGGGGCGAGAGCGGCGGCCTCCTCGAACTCCGCATCCGTGATCGCTGTCATGAGGCCACCAGGTCCCGGTAGTCCTCGGCGAAAAGCTCGTGCAGGGAATCGACCGTCAGGAGATTGGCGCGCGGGACGTACACCGTGCGGGTACCGGTACTCACCTTCGCGCCTTCGGCCGCCGGCAGTGGTTCCTGGTCGTGCAGGCACAGCCAGTACGCGGCGTGGCTCAGTCTCAGGCGGTCCTCGGTGGCGTGCGACCACGCGAAAGGGTTGACCGGGGCCAGGACGAGGAAGAGGAAGCGGGGCATCTCGTAGTCCGGGCCGGCCAACTCGTTGTAGTTCTTCGCCTTGAGGGGGTAGCGGATGTGGTCGCCGTGAATGTCCGGGGACGACGTGCACTTGACCTGTGCCTCGATGGCCGGAAACCTGCGGGTCCCCCTGCGGCCGGTATAGCCCAGCTGCCAGTCGATACCGACCCGGTCGCGCTCCTTCTGGGTCACGTCCAGGTTGGCGGCCGTGGCCAGCATGCGGATGAACTCCTCGCCGAACGCACCACGGTGCTGGTTGTCCCCGAACCCCATGGAACCCGTCGCCCACTCCGGTGCGTGTGCGGGGCCGGTCAGCGGAACGCCGTAGTGCCTGACGGGCCCGGCCTTCGCGGGAGGCGCCCCGCTCGACGACTGATGCGGGATACCGCCTGTTCTGTCTGCCATGTGCCCCCGCTCGCCCTTCGTCCCCCGTGCGACGCCGCGCCCTTGTCTCCCCCTGCGCGTGTCGTACCCCTCGGGCAACGCACCGTAACGAAGGTCACACCCTCAGCCAAAGACCTTGATCGGGATCAGGCCGAAAGCAGCCGTCGGACGGCGCGGACCCGTCTACAGGTGAAGTGGCTGATCGAGTTCCGTACGGAAGTCCGCACCGGTTGTCGGTGGGCACACCTACGCTGACCCCGTGACCCAGCAACCTCTCGCCAGTCCAGGTCCCGAGCCGGATGCCGCCTCCGGCGGGGCGGTGCTGTCCGCACCCACTCCGCAGCAACTGCGCGACCGGCTCGCCGAACTGGTCGTACGCGATCTCCTGGGGCCCACCGGAGAGGAGCCGGAGGAACTCGCGGGGAACCCTCTCGACCACTACATCATCGGGCGGCTGGCCCCCGGCGGTCTGCGGGACGAGGACGGGACGACCCTGCGGACGGTGGGCAAGGAGGTCGCGCCCGAAACGCTCGACGAGCCGAACATGGCTCCCGAGCAGGAGCCTGAGGCCGGGGACCCCGAGCCGTCCGCGCCGAACATGCCGAGCCTCCATCCCTCCACACTGGGACTGACCCTGCGGGTGGACCGCCAGGTCGAGGAGCTGACGGTCGACTGCGTCTGGGCGCGGTACGAGCGCGGCGACTCCGAGATCGAGGGCAATCCGAACCGGGTGTACCACCGCGTGCCCTGCTCGGGCACGGTAGGTGTGAAGCTGGTGGAGGGGAAGCTGGCCGCACAGCCGGTGCATGCGCGCGACTTTCCGCACATCGTGGTGCGCGGCCGGGCTCGCCTGCACGAGGGATCGTGGCTGGTGTCCCTGTTCCTGGTCAACGGGCAGGAGAACAAGCCCGGTTCGACCCACTGGATGTTCCAGGCCTCCATGACCGTGGCGGGCCCTCCGGACACCGCGCCGTTCCTGCCGCGCCGTACCGCCGAGCCGCCCGGGAGCAACCAGGACGAGCGGCGCTCGCTCGCCATGACGTACCGCTTCCACCCAGAGTTCGCCGTGGGTCACGGCAGCGGGGTGCACGCCGAGACCGACCCGGCGGACCCCCGGCGTGCGGTGCGCCTTTCCACCACAGCCACCCCCTCTTACGAGGTCCCGCACACGGACGTACCGGATCCGCGGCACGACCCACGCGACGAGGACCTGCCGGAGCTCAGCGAACTCGTCCTGGACATGAGCGAGTTGAGCAGGCTGGAGGCCGAGCCGCTGCGGGCCGCCCTGCTTCCCCTGGTGGCCGGCTACCGCTCCTGGACAGAGCGGCAGCGGCAGTCGGTGGACGATCCGGCCGCCGGGCTCGACGCCTATCGCGCGGAAGCCTTGGAGAACATGCGCCTGGCCGCTGAGGCCGCCGACCGCATCCAGGCCGGCATCGACCTGCTGCAGGACGACCCCGACGCCCTCGACGCCTTCCGCTTCGCCAACCGCGCCATGTGGCACCAGCGGGTCCACACCATCGCCGCAGGCGACCGGCGTCGCGACCCGATGAAGTCGCTCGACGAAGCCGTCCGGGACGTCGACCTGCCGAAGAACCGCAGCTGGCGTCCCTTCCAACTCGCGTTCCTGCTGCTCAATCTCCCCTCGCTCGCCGACCCGGCCCATCCCGAGCGCGTCGACGACCGCAGCGCACTGGCCGACCTCCTGTGGTTCCCCACCGGTGGCGGCAAGACCGAGGCGTATCTCGGCCTGACCGCCTTCACCTTGGCCATCCGGCGACGCAAGCCTCATCTCGGCGGTCTCGATGCCGAGCACGGCGTCGCCGTGATCATGCGGTACACCCTGCGGCTGCTCACCATCCAGCAGTTCCAGCGCGCCACAGCGCTGATCTGCGCCTGCGAGGTGATCCGCCGGGAGGAGCCGGACCGCTGGGGTCACAACCCGTTCCGTATCGGACTGTGGGTGGGCGGCAGGGTCACTCCCAACACCACCGACCAGGCCGCCGACTGGGCCAAGGAGCGCAAGAAGGAGAAGGGGCACGGCGGTTTCGGCCGTATGGGCTCGCCCCACCAGCTCACCAGCTGCCCCTGGTGCGGTACGAAGATGGAGGCTGGCCGCGACATCGCCGTCGACACCACTCTCCGCCGGACCCTCATCACCTGCCCCGACGCCTTTGAGTGCCCCTTCGGAGCGAGCGCCTTCGGGCTGCCCGCCGATGAACAGGGGCTGCCGATCCTCGTCGTGGACGAGGAGATCTACCGGTATCCGCCCAGCCTAGTCATCGCCACCGTCGACAAGTTCGCCCAACTGCCCTGGAAGGGCGAGACCCAGGCGCTCTTCGGACAAGTCTCCCGCCGGTGCACTCGACACGGATACGTCACGCCGTCCGCAGTGGACGCGGAGTGGGAGTCCTCCAGTCATCCTGCCGTCGGCAACCACCGGGCTGCCTCAACTGTCGACGCTGTTCGTGTGCGACCGCCGGATTTGATCGTCCAGGACGAGCTGCACCTCATCTCCGGCCCACTCGGCTCCCTCACCGGGCTGTACGAGACCGCCGTGGACCGCCTCTCCACCTGGGAGCCGGAACCCGGCCGTGCCGTACGCCCGAAGGTCATCGCCTCCACGGCCACCGTCCGCCGCGCCAACCGGCAGATCCACGACCTCTTCGCCCGAGAGACGGCCGTGTTCCCACCGTCGGGACTGAGCGCCGACGACACGTTCTTCGCCCGGCGCCGGAAAACCGACGAGACACCCGGCCGCCGGTATGTGGGCATCTGCGCGCAGGGAGTACGGACCAAGTCCGTGGCGATCAGGGTGTTCGTCGCCCAGCTCGCCGCCGCCCAGCACCTCTACGAGACGTACGGCGCGAGCGAGTTGACCGACCCGTACATGACCCTCGTCGGCTACTTCAACAGCCTGCGCGACCTCGGCGGCATGCGACGCCTCGTGGAGGACGACGTGTCGGCCAGGCTCGTCCGGACCGACCGCCGGGGGCTCGCCGCCCGACGGATCGGTGAACCGGCCGAGCTGACCAGCCGGATGGCCTCCGACGCCATTCCTGACATCCTGGAGAAGCTCGACATCACCTTCGGACGCCGACCCAAGGGCTCGCCCCGTCCCATCGACGTCCTGCTCGCCACCAACATGATCGCCGTCGGTGTGGACGTCTCCCGGCTCGGTGTCATGGTCGTCAACAACCAGCCCAAGTCGACAGCCGAGTACATCCAGGCCACCAGCCGCGTCGGCCGCCGGGCACCCGGTCTCGTCTTCACCGTCCTCAACTGGGCCCGGCCGCGGGACCTTTCGCACTACGAGACCTTTGAGTCCTTCCACGCCACCATCTACCAGCACGTCGAAGCCCTGTCCGTCACCCCGTTCGCGGACCGCGCCGTCGACCGGGGCCTTACCGGCGTCCTGGCATCCCTGGTGCGCAACCTCAAGCCCGAGTACAACCCGAACCGCGGCGCCCAGTGGGTCGACCGCCGCGGCGAGGTCGTCTCGCACGCCCTACGGTCCCTGGAACTGCGCGCCCGAGATGTCACGGACGTCCAGCACACCGCCGACGAGGTACGCACCCGGCTCGACGCCCGGCTCGACTACTGGGAGCAGAAGCGCAAGGCGCCGGGAGCGGTCCTCGGCTACCGCGCGGCCCGACGCCAGGGCGACGTGGCTCCGCTCCTGCTGGAACCGGACAGCGGCCCCTGGCGGCTCATGACTTGCCCGACGTCGCTGCGCGAGGTCGAGCCTCCGATCCGGCTGATCTTCACCGACCCGGCGGGCCACGACCCCGAGGACGAACCGCCCTACCTGCCGCGTCAGCAGGCCGACAGCAGCGTCCCGACCGCCGACGCGGATCCCGCGGATCCCATGGAGACGACATGAACAGCCCCGCCACCGAAGCACTCCGCGTGGGCGAGCTGCGTCCCAGCCAACTGCTGCACACGTACGGCATCGGTGCCGTCACCGACCTGCCCAACCTGTCGACGATGGTCATGGGGCTCGACGAGTGGGACCCCGTCCGCGCCGGCGCGCTGACCGAGGACCGCCTCCTGGCCGCCGTCCGCCGCCGGTTGGGCGGCCAGGTCGCCGCCCTGCGCACGCCGCCCCGCCTGCCGGAGAACCCTGCCGACCCGTACGGCGACTGGACACGGACAGGCGTACCGGTCGGCCTCTTCCCACGCTGGCTGCGCTGCTCACGCGAACGCTGCAACCAACTGGCCCCCGCCTCGGGCGGCCTGTTCCAACTCCGGAAGAACCTCTACCGGCCGGAGAAGACAAAGTACGTCCACACCAACTGCGGCGGTCCCGGCAAGGGCCAGCCCACCGCGCTCCCCGCCCGCTTCCTCGTCGCCTGCCAAAACGGACACATGGACGACTTCCCCTGGGTCTACTTCGTCCACAAGGGCGGTACTCCGTGTGCGAACCCCACTCTGAGCCTGACCGAGTCGGGCACCACCGGCGAGGCCGCCAACGTCTTCGTACGCTGCGTCTGCAAGGCGGTCCGGTCGATGGCCGACGCCCTCGGCCAGGCAGGCGAGCGCAACCTGCCCGCCTGCCGGGGCCACCACCCCCACCTCGGCACCTTCGCGCCGAACGGCTGCCCGGAGCACGCGCGCACCATGGTGCTGGGTGCCACCAACAGCTGGTTCGCCACCCAGCTACGGGTGTTCAGCATCCCCCGGGCCGAGGAGCCGCTCATCCAGGCGGTCAAGGAGCACTGGAGTCTGCTGTCCCCCCTGGCCGCGGTCCCGGCCGACGCGGCGAAGATGCTGCTGCCCACGCAGGCGTGCTGGCCCGAGCTGGAGCAGTACGGGGCTGACGCCGTCTGGACGGCGGTCGCCAAGGAGGCGCGCGCGGCCGCCGCCGACCAGGACGACGAGGACGAGGAGTTCGACCTCATCACTCCTGAATGGCGCGCCTTCACCCACCCACGTGACCACTCGCTACCGGACTTCACCACCGTCCGTGAACGGCGCGTGCCCGACGGCACCGCCGACTGGCTCGACAGTGTCGTCCTGGTGCACCGGCTACGTGAGGTTTCGGCCCTCACCGGCTTCACCCGGATCGAGGCCCCCGAGTGGCTGCCGGAGGAGGAGGTATGCACCGTCTCCGGAGCCCCCCTCAGTCGCCACGACCCCACCTGGGTTCCCTGTGCCGAGCTGCGCGGCGAGGGCGTCTTCCTCGCACTCAAGGAACGACAGCTCTCCGAGTGGGAACAGCAGGACGCCGTGCGCGCCCGCGAGCAGATCCTGAGGACGGCACACCAGGACTGGTGTGTGGCCCGTGGGGTCGTACCCCGCTGGCCTGGCATCCGGTACGTCCTTCTGCACACCTTGGCCCACGTTCTCATCCGTCAGTTCGCCCTGGAGTGCGGCTACGGAGCTTCCGGCATAGCGGAACGCGTGTACGCCCGCTCCGGCCCCGACCCGATGTCCGGAATCCTGCTCTACACCGCCGCCCCCGACAGCGAGGGAACCTTGGGCGGGCTCGTCTCCCTCGGCCGGAGTGACCGGCTCGGACCGGCCGTCGCACAGGCCCTCGAAGAAGCCAGACTGTGCAGCTCGGACCCGATGTGCGCCGAGCACGATCCGCGTATCCACGCCCGGCTGCACGGAGCGGCGTGCCACGCCTGTCTGTTCGCTGCGGAGACTTCCTGCGAGCGGGGTAACCACTACCTGGACCGGGCCCTGCTGGTGGAGACGCTGGCGGACGACAAATGCGCGTTCAGGCCGTGAACCGGCCGTCCGAGGGCCGAGACTCAACCGGGCATGACGACTACCCGGCTTACACACCAGTAGGCGTACCCACCGCCCGAAGCGGCGCCCTGTCACACAGACTTCCCAGTCTTCTGGCTGCCCTCTGCGATCGCCTGCCTGAAGACCGGATCATCGCCTTGGAGCACATATTCGAGACGATCGCCGACCCTGGTGACCCCATGCTGAGCCGTTTCATCTCGGCGCAGCCCGCCGCCGGCTTGGCCCAGCAGCTCACGCAGATTGCCAGTGTCTGGCACGCAGAAGCACCTGGCGTGCCCGGAGCGGGACTCGCCCTGGCCCTTGCCACGTTCCGCTCGTTTCCTCGGCCCCGCCCGGCCCAGGTCGTTGTGAGCGGCCCGACGGGTGCGTCGCTTGCCGGTCGCTTGACCAGCGGCGTCGCAGTCGAGGTCATTCGCTCCGCGGACACATCATTGCTGGTTGCCAGCTTCGCCGCTCATGGAGCACGGGACGTAGTGACCGAGATAGCTCGAGCTGTCGATCGAGGGGTGCGCGTGGACCTTCTACTCGAAGAGTCCACACAGGCGTCGGCGGCCTTTGCCGCGCTGCCCGACGAAGTGCACGTCTGGCACCGCCTGGACACTTCAGGCGTGCTGCACGCCAAACTGATCGCAGCCGATCGGCACACCGCATTACTCGGAAGCGCCAACCTCACCGACCGAGCATTGACCAACAACATAGAACTCGGTGTAATGCTGCGCGATCCGCACATGGTTGAGCCGCTAATCGACCACTTTCACTGGCTTCTGGCTCCCGAGAACGGAGTCATGCGCCTCGCGTGAACCGAGTTGGGTCCACCTGCCGCTTCGTTGCACGTTGTCGACGTCGGGCGCTCCGTGTCGCCGGGACGTGAAATCAATGGTTGGGCGCAAGCAACCGGGGACGGCCGCAAGGCTGCCCAGCGAAAACGAGGACCACGGATAACTCTCTGTAAAACCGTCGAGGCCGAGAGGAAGTCAGCGTCCGACTCGTCCACGCCTCGGCTGTTGGTTCGTTGCCCTGGCTTCGTCCGGAGGCAGAGGCCGCGGTACGAGCCCGAAGCAAGACGCAAAGTGAGAGTGGCCCCCGGCGGTGACATGCCCTTGTCCACCCGTATGGTTTCCGCCATGGCAGTCCCTCAGGTCATTCCGATCGCCTACGAGCCCAAGCACCGCACCGAAACCATCGGGCGGTACGCGGACGGCCAGTTCCTGGCGTCGATCACATACGCCTTCCCCGAAGGGTTCCGTCTCGACGACGGCTGGGAAGAGCACAAGCGCCTCTACACGGTGCTCCACACCTTCGACGCCGACGGGCGTTACCGCGAGTCGGAGATCTGGTGTGCGGGCACCTGGGCCGAGCAGCAGCGCAACCCGGACGGACCGGACTCGGTGCTCGGCCGGGCCCGCGCCCACCTGGGGAAACTGCTGCGGAGCCTGCCCCGGCGGGCGTACACGGGCATCGCTGTCCGCCCCTTCCAACTGACCGTCGACGGCGTGCTGTTCGGCCTGGTGGTCCGGCAGGACGACGAGGAGGACGGCGGCGACTGGGCCGAGCTGTACCCCGACCACCTGGCCTTCGGCGCGCCCTGGGACGGCACGTACGACACCTGAGTCGTCCGCGGCGCCGTACCACCAGGCAAAATGGCGGCATGACCGAGATCCACACCCCTCGCCTCCTGCTGCGCCGCTGGACCGACGACGACCTCGTCCCGCTGTCCGAGCTCCATGCGGACCCCGAGGTCATGCGCTGGGTCGACGACGGCTCGGTGCGTGATCTGGAGCGGACCGCGGAGGACATCGAGCGGTGGGAGGAGGAGTGGGACGACGAGGGCTTCGGCCTCTTCGCCGTCGAACTCCTCGCCTCCGGCGAACTGGCCGGCGTCACGGGCCTGTCCGTGTCCGAGTTCCTGCCGGAGGACACCCTTCCCGAGGTACAGATCGGCTGGCGCTTCGCCCGCCACTTCTGGGGCCAGGGCTACGCCTCCGAAGCCGCCCACGCCACCCTGGAGTTCGCCCTTCAGGACCGCGGCCTCGACCGCCTCATCAGCGTCCCCCGGCTGGGTGACGACGCCTCCGAGAACGTCCTGCGCAAGCTCGGCATGGCCCGGGACCGCGAGATCGCGCACCCGGTGTACGGCTTCCCGGTGATCGTCCACGCCATCGACCTCACGGAGTTCGAGGCGTAACGGCTCCCCGCGCGCCGGACCGCCGAGCACTGACCGCCGCTGTCACCCACTGGAGGGACACCATCGTGATCACCCCCGAGGACGAGGTCCTCCTGCGGCGCGCGATCGATCTCGCCGCCCACGCCGTCACCCTGGGCGACGCACCGTACGCCTCCCTGCTCGCCGGCCCGGACGGCGCCGTTCTCGCCGAGGCGCACAACACGGTGCGGCGCGACGACGACATCACGGCCCACCCGGAACTGAAGCTCGCCCGCTGGGCGGCCCGCGAGCTCGACGCCGCCACGGCCGCGCGCACCACCATGTACACCAGCTGCCAGCCCTGCGGGATGTGCACCGGCGGCATCATCCGTTCCGGACTGGGCCGCGTCGTCTACGCCCTCGCCACCGACCAACTCGTCGAGCTCAACCCGGATTCGGGCGCCTGGCCGACGGTGCCGCAGGAGGGCCCGGCCCTGTTCGACGAGGCCCGCGTTCCCATCGAGGGCTACTACCGGCGGTGACCGCTCCGGTCGGTACGAGGGGCCCGGGAACGCGTCCGCTCCCGGGCCCCTCGTGAGCCGCACCTAGGAAAGGACCCCGGCGCCCGTCGTCGTGGCCAGCTCCGTCGGCAGGTTCTTGGCCGACGTCTGGAGACCGGCGGTCAGGGTCGGCGTCCAGTTCACCGTCGTCCTGATCTTCTTGGAGTTCGCGGCGTTGTACGCGGCGACGAGGTCGGTCGCCGTGCCGTTGACGAGGTTGCCGCTGCCCGCGACCGAGCCGGTGCCGTCGCCGCTGAGCAGCTTCGCGACCTTCTGGCCGGTCGCGGTCCTCCAGTAGTTGTCCTCGGCCACGACCTGGGCCTTGGCGCGGGAGTTGATGCTGTAGGACGGCGCGTAGCCGTTGAGGGCGGTCGTGTCGTAGTAGTTGTTGTAGATGTGGACCTGGCCGATGCGGGTCAGGGGCGCTCGCTGGATGATCCCCTTCCACACGTTGTGGTGGATGGAGATGTGCAGCTTGCCGGTGCTGTCGGTGTCGCTGCTGCCGATCAGCATCGTCTTGTCGTGGTTGGTGAACTGGTTGCGCTCGACGGTCACCAGGTCGGAGCCGTTGGTGATGTCGAGGGCGCCGTCGTGGATCTGGTACTCGCGGCCGTAGTACTTCGCGTTGGCGCTGTCGAAGTGGGGCCCGTCGCTGAACGTGTTGTGGTCGGCCCACACATGGGTCGCCGTGCGCAGGGTGACGGCGTCGTACGCCGAGTTCCAGTTTCCGTCGTCGCCGTCCGTCGGGTCCCACTGCGGGAAGCAGTCCTCGGTGGCGGTGAGGGTGAGGTTGCGGATGATGACGTTGTCGACGCCCTTCACCTGAAGGCTGCCGCCGGTGATTCCGGCCTTGGTGCCGGGCACGCCCACGATGGTGGTGTTGGCCGGCACCTTGAACACGATGTTCTTCGCCTGCTTGGCCTGCGCAGCGGCCCGGGCCGTCTCCTGCGTGCCCTTCGGCAGCTTGGAGCGGCCGTACGTCGAGGGGTCGTACGCCTTCAGGTATGCGGCCAGCGAATAGCCGGTGCCCGACGTGTAGTCGGCGCAGGTCAGCTTCTTGCCCGCGTCGTCCGTGTTGGCGTCGATCGTGCCCTTGACCTTGATGATCTTCGCCGTGGAGTTCGAGGCGCTGCCCAGCGCCTTCACGAGCTGGGCGCGGGTGCTCACGGTGAAGACGTGCGCGGAGTCGGCCTGCGAGCCACCGGTCGTACCGGGGCCGGAGGCCGCCCAGCCGTCCTTCGCGGGCAGCGTCTGGTGGGCCAGGTCCACGGGGTTCGCGTCCGCGTTCATCACGAACACGGCAGCGCCGAGACCGGTGGCCGCGACGGCGGCACCGGCCACCAGAAGGGAGCGGCGCTTGCGGAGGGACCGGCGGTGGGAGGGGGAAGCCACGGATGAGTCCTTACGTGGTTGTGGAGCACGTGCAGGGTGTGAAGCCTCCGTGGAGGCTTACGACTCATCAGTGGGCACCGGGTCCGGAAAGGTTGCCGCCCGTCGGTCCTTTCCCTTCCGCCTCAACTCACGGCGGCTGCCGTGCTGTTGGCTGTCAACCGGGCGGCAGCTCCCCGACCGCGCCGACCGGCCGTTCCCTGTCCCGGGGGCAGACCCACACCGCGACGCCGTCGACGACGGTCGCGTTCAGCGGATGCGAGCCGGGATGCGCCGGGCAGCCCGGCCACACGGCAGGTTCCCCCTCACCCCACAACGCCTCGACGGCCCACTCCTGCACCCCGTCCGCCACCTCGGCAAGCCGCACACCGGCCCGCTCGTCGGGCCACGCGTACACGCCCTGCCCCGAGCCGTCGGGCGCGTAGAGGATGACTCCGGGGTAGTCGTCCTCGGGCTCACGGACGTCGGGCTGTACGGCGCACTGCGCACGGAGGTCCTTCAGGACGGTCTCGAGGGCGCGCGTGAACTCGTCGTCCGCTGTCACGGGCGGTCCGACTGAAGGCGGCGGACGAAGGCGGACCTCTGGCACTGGATCACGTCTACAGCTCCTTCCACAGACGGTGGATGTGGTCCCGGGACCGGGCGGGGTCGAGAGCTACCGCCTCCACCTTACGAAAGAGCGTTCGCGTGGGCTGCAGCCTGACGGGCAGAGATAGAATGAATCTACGTAGAATGAATCTACATAGATCCCGGCGTCGGAGGCTCGCCCATGCCCACCCCCTTCGTAGGACGTGAAGCCGAGCTGGCCCTGCTGGACAAGCGCCTGGGCAGGGTCTCCGACGACGGCGCCGGGGTCGCGGTCGCCATAAGGGGCCGGCGGCAGGTGGGGAAGTCACGGCTCGTGCAGGAGTTCTGCGACCGCGCCCGGCGGCCGTACGTCTTCTTCACCGCGACCAAGGGCGCCTCCCCCGTGGAGGGCATCGCGGACTTCATGGCGGAGCTCCGAGAATCCTCGCTTCCGGCCGATCAGGAGTTCGTCCCGAAGACCGCTCCCACGAACTGGCCCGACGCCTTGCGGACCCTCGCCGCCGTGCTGCCCGCCTCACCCAGCATCGTCGTACTCGACGAACTGCCCTGGCTCGCCGAACAGGATCCGGTGTTCGACGGAGCACTCCAGACCGCCTGGGACCGGCTGTTCTCCCACCGCCCGGTGCTTCTGCTGCTGCTCGGCAGCGACCTGCACATGATGGAGCGGTTCACGGCGTACGACCGGCCTTTCTACGGAAGGGCCGACAGCCTGGTCCTTGGCCCGCTCAACCCTGCCGAGACGGGTGACGCTCTGGGACTGGAGGCGTCGGACGCCGTCGACGCTCATCTCGTCTCGGGCGGGCTGCCCGGCATCCTGCGCGCCTGGCCGCATGCCACCCCGGCCCTCGACTTCATCAAGGCCGAGTGCGCCGACCCCGCCTCACCGCTCTTCGGTGTTCCGGAGGCGGCTCTCATGGCCGAGTTCCCCGCGCCCGACCAGGCACGCCGGGTGCTGGAGGCGGTCGGCAGCGGTGACCGTACTCACGCCAACATCGCCGCGACCGCCGGCAGCCAGAGTGGTGCGCTGCCCTCCGGAATACTGTCTCCGCTGCTCCGCCGCCTCACGGACGAGAAGCGGGTGCTCACCGCGGACTCCCCGCTTTCCACCAGCTCCGGAAAGCCCGCCCTCCACCACGTGGCCGACAGCAACCTGCGTTTCTATCTCGCCGCGATGCGCTCCGCACAGCAGCTGTCCCGGCGTGGCCGCCCCGAGGCCGCGTACCGGGTGGTCGAGCGCCGATGGGCGGCTTGGCGGGGGCGAGCCGTAGAGCCCCTCGTCCGAGAAGCGCTGGAACTGGCCGCGGCGGACGGAGAATTCCCCTGGCCCGACACGGAGGTCGTCGGCGGCTGGTGGAACAGGAAGTTCCAGCCGGAGATCGACCTCATCGGCGCCGATCGCTCGCCCGTCGCCGGGACCCTGTTCTTCGCCGGCTCCGTGAAGTGGCTGGCCTCGCCCTTCGACCGGCACGACCTGGCCACCCTCGTGCAGGGCGCAGCCCAGGTTCCCGGTTTCACACCGGGCTTCACGGGCCTGGCCGTCGTCTCCCTCTCCGGTACGGCGGAGTCGGTGGCCGGTGAAGTCGGGCTGGTGTGGGGTCCGCAGGACGTCGTTTCGGCCTGGCGGCGCTGAGGCGCCCGGGACTCCACAGTCCCGGGCGCCCGCGCGTCGGAAGTTACGACGCCGAAGCCGAAGCGCTCGGCTGTGTGTCCGTGCTGTCGTGTGTCTCGTCCGGGGCGACGCCCATCGTCAGGTGGGCGTGGACGCCCTTGGCGATGTGCTTCTTGTCGTACTTGAGGTAGAGCAGGCCGCCCTCGTGGCCGTTGTCCGGGTAGATCGTGTCCTCGGTCAGGGTCGTGCGGGTGGTGGTGTTGGTGGAGTACGGGGAGACCTTCGCCGACGCGAGGACCGACTTCTCGTCGAAGAAGAGCTGGCCCGTGTGGCAGGCGTGGCCGCCCTCGTAGCCCGCGTCCGTCCAGGTGCCGTCCACGTGGACCTTGACGTGGATGTGGACGCAGCGGCCCTGGTACCAGCCCGGGAAGACCGTCTTGAAGGTGACGTAGCCGTGCTTGTCGGTCTTCCAGGTGCCGCGCAGGTAGCGCTCGTCGTCGGTGGGCTCGGAGTGGCCACCGCCGCCGCCCGTGCCTCCGGAGGGGGCGCCGGACGGGGGCTCACCGGTGGGCGTACCGGAGGGCGCGTCCGAGGGGGAGCCCGACGGCGGGGTGCCGCCACCGCCGGCGCCGCTGCTCATCGCCTCGTAGCCGGAGTAGATGCCGAGCGAGCTGCAGTGCCAGATGTCGACGGCCGCGTTCTTGACGGGCTTGCAGGTCTCCGCGTCGATCACCTTGAGCTTGAGGGTGAGCGGGATGCCCTCCTCGTCCTCGGTGATGTCCTGGCGGATCTTGTCCGCGTCGATGTAGTACGGGCCCTCGGTGGTCTCCGTGGTGAGGGCGTAACACGTCTCCGACGTGGTCGCCCCTGTGTTCTCGGAGGTCTCGCCCGCGAACGCGTTCATGGCGAGGCCGCCGCCCACGCCCACGGCCGCGACGGCCGCTCCACCTGCGACGACGACCTTGCGCCGCGTCATGTTCCTTTTGTGCGCCGGTCCTTTGGAGGGCTCGTTCTCTGTCTCAGTCATGGGCCGGGACGGTATGAACCGCACCTGTCAACAGCGTGGGTGAGGACTGTGGTTAGCGTGTAGACGCGGAAGTGGCCCGGAACCGACGTCGACATCTGGCACTGCAGCTCGCTCGGCATCTACTCCGGCTACGAGGCGATG
>NZ_JBEXDZ010000129.1:0-27205 GCF_040606085.1 Streptomyces sp. NPDC005485
GTGGGGCGGGGGGGGGGGCCGCCCGGCGAGAACTGGCCGCCGGCGAACAAGGCGCTTTTGGCGCGGGCGTGTGGGGCCCCCGTACCACCGGCACCGGGGCCCCTTCCCGTGTGCGCCGGCCGGTCGGCCGCTCGGCCCGTCAGTTCCAGCTGCGGGCCCGCAGCGGCATCCCGGAGGTGCCGGACGGCTCGGGTGCCCTGACCGCCAGGACCTGGTTGACGCCGAGGCGGTTGCGTTCGAAGGCGAGGGCGCTGGCCGCCATGTAGAGGCGCCAGACGCGGGCGCGGCCGGGGCTGGTGAGCCGTACGGCGCGCGGCCACTGCGCCTCCAGGTTGGCGACCCACTGGCGCAGCGTGAGGGCGTAGTGCTCGCGCAGGGCCTCGACGTCGCGCACCTCGAAGCCGGCGCGTTCGAGCTGGGTCACCGTGGTGCCGACGGGCGCGAGTTCACCGTCCGGGAAGACGTAGGCGTCGATGAACTCGTCGATGGCGTACGTCGATTCGTCGCGCTGCGGGCGCCGCGCGATCTGGTGGTTCAGCAGCCGTCCGCCGGGCTTGAGCAGCCGGCCCAGCACCTCGGCGTACTCCAAGTAGCGCTCGGCTCCGACGTGTTCGGCCATGCCGATGGAGGAGATCGCGTCGTAGGGGCCGTCGGTGACGTCCCGGTAGTCCTGCACGCGGATCTCGACCCGGTCGGTGAGTCCCTCGTCCGCCACCTGCTTACGGGCGTACGCGGCCTGCTCCTGAGAGAGGGTGACCCCCACGACGCTCACACCGTGTTCGCGGGCGGCGCGCACGGCCAGGGAACCCCAGCCGCAGCCGACGTCGAGCAGCCGCTGACCGGGCGTCAGGGCGAGCTTGCGGCAGACGAGTTCGAGCTTGTCGCGCTGGGCGTCCTGCAGGGTGCCGTCCGGCGCGGACCAGTACGCGCAGGAGTACACCATGGAGGGTCCGAGGACGAGCTCGTAGAAGTCGTTGCCCACGTCGTAGTGGTGGCTGATGGCGCGCTGGTCGCTGCGCTTGGTGTGCAGGTGACGGCGTCTGCGCACCTCCTCCCGGGGCGGCGAGGGCGGCAGCGGCGGCCCCGCCATCAGCAGCAGTCCGCGGGCGGCGGAGCGCACCTGGGGGTCGCGCAGCGCCTCCACCAGGCCCCGGGCGTCCTCGCCCCGCTCCCACACCAGCTCCGACACCAGGTCGAGTGCGGCGTACAGGTCGCCCTCCACTGCGAGGTCCCCGGCCACCCAGGCTCGTGCGAGTCCCAACTCGCCCGGCTTCCACAGCAGCCGGCGCAGGGCGCGCCGATTGCGTACGACGAAGGTGGGGGCGCCGGGCGGGCCTGCTTCCGAGCCGTCCCAGGCACGGATGCGCACCGGGAGCGGAACCCCCAGCAACTGTTCGAAATGGCTGTTCAGCCGCGATGCGGCGTCCTGCATGGCCTACCTCCGAGATGACGTTCCCGAACGCTCCGACACCACGTAAACACCCCCGTGCCCTTTGTGCAGTCCGCCTACCGCGTTACGAGTGAGCAAAATGGGTGTACTGGCCATGTTCTATCGGGTGCGGGCCGGGAACGCCGAAGGGGCCGCCCGCACCACGGATGGCGGGCGGCCCCTTCGGGGCGTTCGGTGACCTCAGGCGGTCAGACCGCAGGAGGTCAGGAGGCCTTGGCCTTCTCCTCGGCCTTCTTCTCCTCGGCCTTCGGCGCGGCGGCGGCGACCGGCGCGGGCGCCGGCTTCGCGGCCTCGTAGAACTCCTCGCGGGGAGTCTCCATGGCGCCGAGGGAGACGACCTCGCGCTTGAGGAACATCGCGAGCGTCCAGTCCGCGAAGACGCGGATCTTCCGGTTCCAGGTCGGCATCGCCATGCCGTGGTAGCCACGGTGCATGTACCAGGCGAGACGGCCCTTGAGCTTGATCTTCATCTTGCCCATGACGATCATCGCGACGCCCTTGTGGAGGCCGAGGCCCGCCACCGCACCCTTGTTGGCGTGCGCGTACTCCTTCTGCGGGAAGCCCCGCATACCGGAGATCACGTTGTCGCCGAGGACCTTGGCCTGGCGCAGCGCGTGCTGGGCGTTCGGCGGGCACCAGGCGTTCTCCACGCCGGCCTTGCGGGCGGCCATGTCCGGAACCTGGGCGTTGTCGCCCGCGGCCCAGATGTAGTCGGTGCCCTGCACCTGGAGGGTGGTCCGGGTGTCCACGTGGCCGCGCGGGCCGAGCGGCAGGCCGAAGCGCGAGAGGACGGGGTTCGGCTTGACGCCGGCCGTCCACACGATGGTGTTGGAGTCGACCTCGAGGCCGTTCTTCAGCACCACGTGACCGTCGACGCAGGAGTCCATGGAGGTGGAGAGGTAGATCTCGACCCCGCGCGACTCCAGGTGCTCCTTGCCGTACGTGCCGAGCTTGGGACCGACCTCGGGGAGGATCTTGTCCGCGGCGTCGACGAGGACGAAGCGCATGTCCTCGCGGGACACGCTGGTGTAGTACTTGGCCGCGTCGCGGGCCATGTCCTCCACCTCGCCGATGGTCTCGGCGCCCGCGAAGCCGCCGCCGACGAAGACGAAGGTCAACGCCTTGCGGCGGACTTCCTCGTCGGTCGTCGAGTCGGCCTTGTCGAGCTGCTCAAGAACGTGGTTGCGCAGGCCGATGGCCTCCTCGATGCCCTTCATGCCGATGCCCTGCTCGGCGAGGCCGGGGATCGGGAAGGTGCGGGAGACCGCGCCCATCGCGATGACGAGGTAGTCGAAAGGCAGCTCGTACGCCTCGCCCACGAGGGGGGCGATCGTGGCGACCTTGCGGTCCTGGTCGATGGTGGTGACCCGGCCGGTGAGGACTTCGGCCTTCGGCAGAACGCGTCGCAGCGGGACGACGACGTGCCGAGGCGAAATGCTGCCGGCGGCGGCTTCGGGGAGGAAGGGCTGGTAGGTCATGTACGACCGGGGGTCGACGACCGTGACGGTCGCCTCTCCGTAGCGCATCTTCTTGAGAATGCGCCGAGCTGCGTACAGGCCTACGTACCCACCGCCTACTACGAGGATCCTGGGACGCTCCGTGGTGCTCATGCCATCGAGTATCCACCCGCTCCTGGGGGGTCGCTCGTGCGCCCCTTCACAAGCATGGGTGGGGTCTCTGCTACACTGCGCGGCTCGCGTGACGCAGGTCATGCCGGCACGGGGGAACCACCGCCCGGTTCGGACCGTTGTCAACACCGCGTGAGCAGCCACTGAAGACCTTCGGACCGGCCGAACCAGTCTCCCGTTCGCCCCTCCGGAAACGCTCGCGTACCACTCCGCCGAGCATGCTCCCGGGCCCCCTGAGCACCCCGGAAGGGCCACCAGGGCCAAATCCGCCCCCCACAGGGCCCATTCTCTTGTGAAGAACTTCACGAAGTTTTCCGACGGGGCCTCACGGAGGGCGTTTCCAAGACCCCGCAGACGCGCTCATACGTTATCCGACCTGCTCAGCAGAGGCTACTGATCAGTAGCAAAGGAGACCGGGACCACTGCCCCAGCCCGCTCCGCGAGACACACCTCGGCCGACACAGGCGAGGCGTGGAGAATCACCGGCGGCAGCGTAACCACCGACGGCAGCGTCGCATCGGTCCACAACGTGAAGGAGGTGTGTGCGTGGCCGACCTGTACGCCTCCTACACCGATCTCGCCGCCCGCGAGGTCGAGGGCGTCGACTACCTGCGTCGCCGCGTTCCGGTGGCGGGTTCGGCGTGGGCCAGCATCGCCATCCACGGCGGCGGCATCGAACCGGGCTCCGGGGAGGTCGCCCGCGCGGTCGGCGCCGGGCTCATGACGCACTACGAATTCACCGCCATCAGGTCCACCGGCAACAGCGACCTGCACGTGACCTCGACCAACTTCGACGAACCCGTCTGCCAAGGCGTCATCGCGTCGTCGCTGGGCTGCCTGTCCTTCCACGGCTTCACCGGCACCACCGGCGTGCCCGAGACCGCCCTCGGCGGCCTCGACACCGCAACCGCCGACCGTGTCCGCACCGCCCTGCGACAGGCCGGCTTCCACGTCACCGACGCGGCCCGGAAGATCAACGGCAGCAGCCCGGCGAACATCGCCAACCGCACCACGATCGGCGCCGGCGTCCAACTGGAGCTGTCCACCTCGCTGCGCGCGTCCTTCTTCCCCGACGGCGACCTGACCCGCGCGATGCGGGACACCGGAAGACGCACGGCGACGTTCGACCGGTACGTCGCCGCCGTGCGCTCCGTGTTCGAGGACCGCGCCCTCGTCTCTCAGGACAGCCCTGGCTCGCGGGGACTGCCCGCTTCGATCTCTTCCGCCACCTTGTAGGCGATGCCGTCGAGGATGTCGTGCTCGCTCACCACGACCTCGCTCGCGCCGATCCGCTCCATGATCGACAGCAGTACCAGGGCGCCCGCCGCGATGACGTCCACACGGCCCGGGTGCATCGAGGGGATCGCGGCGCGCTCGGCGTGCGTGGAGGACAGCAGCCACTCGGTGATCGCGCGGACCCGGTCGTAGGGGATCCGGGAGTGGTGGATGGCGACGGGGTCGTACGCGGGGAGTTCCTGCGCGATCGAGGACACCGTCGTCACCGAACCCGCGAGGCCGACCAGCGTGTGCGCCTCGCGCAGCGGCACGGCCTGCTCGGCGAGGTCCAGCGCGGCCTCGATGTCGGCCCGGATCGCCCCGATCTGCGCGGGCGACGGCGGATCGCTCACCGTGCCGTCGTGCACGAGGTGCCGCTCGGTCATCCGTACGCACCCGATGTCCACGGAGCGCGCCCCGCGCACATGGTCGTCGCCCACGACGAACTCCGTCGAGCCGCCCCCGATGTCCACGACCAGGTACGGCTTCGCCAGGTCGTCGCGGCCCGTCAGCTCCTTGGTCGCGCCGGTGAAGGAGAACTCCGCCTCCTGGTCACCGCTGATCACCTCGGGCTCGACGCCCAGGATGTCCAGGACCCCGCGCACGAACTCGTCGCGGTTCTCGGCGTCCCGCGAGGCCGACGTCGCGACGAAACGCAGCCGCTCGGCCCCGTGCTCCTTGATGACCGCCGCGTACTCCCGGCAGGCCGCGAACGTCCGCTCCAGCGCCTCCGGCGCCAGCCTGCCCGTACGGTCCACACCCTGGCCGAGCCGGACGATGGTCATCCGCCGGTCCAGGTCGACGAGTTCGCCGCTGACCGGGTCCACGTCGGCGACGAGGAGCCGGATGGAGTTCGTACCGCAGTCGATGGCGGCGACACGGCTGCTCACTCGGTGTCCTCGCTCGCCGTCGTCACGCACGCACCCTTGCGCCACCACTCCGGCAGCATCGCGATCGCCTCGTCCCCGAGCGGGTTGACGCCGGGGCCCGCCGCCAGCGAGTGCCCGACCAGCACGTGCAGGCACTTCACCCGGTCCGGCATGCCGCCCGCGCTGGGGAAGCCCTCCAGCACCTCGATGGAGTCGCGCCGCGCGATGTAGTCCTCGTGCGCGGCCCGGTACGCCGCCGCCAGCTCGGGATCCGTCGCCAGCCGCTCGGTCATCTCCTTCATGACCCCGTTGGCCTCCAGCGTCCCGATCGCGGAGGCGGCCCGCGGGCACGTCAGGTAGTACGTCGTCGGGAACGGCGTGCCGTCCGGCAGCCGGGGCGCCGTCTCGACGACGTCCGGCTGACCGCAGGGGCAGCGGTGCGCGATCGCGCGCAGCCCGCGCGGCGGACGGCCGAGCTGCTGCTTGAAGGCCTCGACGTCCGCGTCGGTGGGCTCGGTGCGCGGGGTGGTCGGCGGAGGCGTTTGCATACCTGTTCTTTCCTACTGGTCCTGCGTGCTGATCGGTCTTGCGTACTGAGTCGGTCCTACGTGCTCATCCGGTCCTACGTGCGCAACTGGTCCTGCCTGCTCAGCGGTTCACCGGTCGGCGGCGTCGGACTTGTCCACGCCGTCCCAGACGTTCGAGTACCAGGGGCGGTCGGCCGCCCCCTTCTCCGCGCGGGACTGCTTCGCCGCGTCCGGGTCGATCACGATGTAACCGGTCTCGCCCGGCATGACGTAGTGCAGCCGCTGCCGGATCTGCTGCTCCGCGTACGCGTCGTCCTGCCAGCGCGCCTTGAGGTCGCGCAGCTGCTCGACCCGCTGCCGGGCCTGCTGCTGCTCCCGCTGCTGGTCGGCGATCTCGGCGCGCTGGGAGACGTACTGCCTTATCGGGTACGCGAGCGCGACGATCAGGGTGCACAGGACGAGGGCGAGGAGCGCGGCCCGGCCCGTCAGCCGGGAGCGGCGGGCCTGGCGCTTGGTCTGGGAGCGGTAGACACGGGCCGCCGTCTGCTCGCCGAGCACCCGCAGCCTGGTCGCGGTGGAGAACCGGTCCCGGTCCTTCACGGCCATCGTCCCGCCTCCCGTTCGTCCCGTTTCACACGCGCGTACGTCCCCGCACACGGTACGGGACCGAGTACGGGGACGTACGTACGACGCTTCCTACGAGGCTACGGTCAGCCCTTGAAGCGGGGGAAGGCGCTGCGGCCGGCGTACACCGCGGCGTCGTCGAGGATCTCCTCGATGCGCAGCAGCTGGTTGTACTTGGCGACGCGGTCCGAGCGGGCCGGGGCGCCGGTCTTGATCTGGCCGCAGTTCACCGCGACGGCGAGGTCGGCGATGGTGACGTCCTCGGTCTCGCCGGAGCGGTGGGACATCATGCACTTGAAGCCGTTGCGCTGGGCCATCTCGACGGCGTCCAGGGTCTCGGTCAGCGAACCGATCTGGTTGACCTTGACGAGCAGGGCGTTGGCGGAGCCCTCCTCGATGCCGCGGGCGAGGCGCTCCGGGTTGGTGACGAAGAGGTCGTCGCCGACGATCTGGACCTTGTCACCGATCTTCGCGGTGATGGTGTTCCAGCCGGCCCAGTCGTCCTCGTACAGCGGGTCCTCGATGGAGACCAGCGGGTACGCGGAGACGAGCTCCTCGTAGTACTCGGTCATCTCGGCGGCCGAGCGGGACTTGCCCTCGAACTCGTACTTGCCGTCCTTGTAGAACTCGGACGCGGCGACGTCGAGCGCGAGCGCGATCTGCTCGCCCGGGACGTAACCGGCCTGCTTGATGGCCTCGACGATGAGGTCGAGCGCGGCGCGGTTGGACTCCAGGTTCGGGGCGAAGCCGCCCTCGTCGCCCAGTCCGGTCGACAGACCCTTGGTCTTCAGGACCTTCTTGAGGGTGTGGTAGACCTCGGCGCCCCAGCGCAGGGCCTCGGAGAAGGACTCCGCGCCGATCGGGGCGATCATGAACTCCTGGATGTCCACGTTCGAGTCGGCGTGCGAGCCGCCGTTCAGGATGTTCATCATCGGAACGGGCAGCAGGTGCGCGTTCGGGCCGCCCAGGTAGCGGAAGAGGGGGAGGTCGCTGGCCTCGGAGGCGGCGTGGGCGACGGCGAGGGAGACGCCGAGGATGGCGTTGGCGCCGAGCGAGCCCTTGTTGTCGGTGGCGTCCAGGTCGAACATCGCCTGGTCGATCAGGCGCTGCTCGGTGGCGTCGTAGCCGACGAGCTCCGGGCCGATCTGCTCGATGACCGCGAGGACGGCCTTCTCGACACCCTTGCCCTGGTAGCGGTTCGGGTCACCGTCGCGGAGCTCGATGGCCTCGAAGGCACCCGTGGAGGCGCCGGACGGGACGGCCGCACGGCCGGTGCTGCCGTCGTCGAGGCCGACCTCGACCTCGACGGTGGGGTTGCCTCGCGAGTCGAGGATTTCCCGGGCTACGACGACGTCGATGGACGGCACGAGCATCTCCTTCTGGGATGTGACGCGGGTACACAGGACTTCGGCAGTCCCGCGAGATGAGCCTAACCGGCCCAGGGCGATCGGCCAGCCGGTCGACCACTCCTTGAGCAGAACTCAGGGTAAACATTGTTCCAGAACGGAACAAAAAAGGAATGAAGAGGGCGAGGAGAGCCGCGAAGCGGGCCAAGAAAAAAACCCCGCTCCAGTGCGTACGGGGGAACACGCACCGGAGCGGGGAGCCCGTGGGGACGGGGGGTGCCCCTCACGTGGCCTCCACTATGAAGGCCACGCATGGGAGGAGGCTGTGGTTCAGCTGAGGTGAAGCTGCTGACCGGGGTAGATGAAGTCGGCGTCGTCGATGATGTCCTGGTTCAGCTTGAACAGCTTCTGCCAGCCACCCTTGACGTGCTTCTTCTCGGCGATCGAGCTGAGGCTGTCGCCCTTCTTCACCTTGTACTCGCCGTCACCCTTCTTGACCTTCTTGCCGGTCGGGGTCTGGACGGTCTTCTTGGCGGCGGGGCGCTCCTGCGAGCGGGAGGCGTGCTGCTCGCTCGTCGTGGTGCTCTGCTGCTGCGGCTGGGTGGTGCTCTGCGAGCTGGAGCCGGAGCCCGTGTCCGACGAGGTGGAACCGCCGCCGGTCGACGCACCCGACAGGCCCACGCCACAGCTCGGCCAGGCGCCCTTGCCCTGCGAGGCGAGAACCTTCTCGGCGACCGCTATCTGCTCGGACTTGGAGGCCTGGTCGGCGGAGGAGGCGTACGCGGTGCCGCCGTACGCGGCCCACGTGGACGAGGAGAACTGGAGGCCGCCGTAGTAACCGTTGCCGGTGTTGATCGACCAGTTGCCGCCGGACTCGCACGAGGCGACGGCGTCCCACTCGGAGGCGGTGGCGGCGGAGGCGGTGCCGGAGGCCATCAGCGGAGCGGCGATGGCGACGCCGGTGACACCGGCGAGCGTGGCGACACGGGTGGCCTTGGACGGGCGGCGGTGCTTGCCCTTGCTGGAAAACAGCATGAGAGATCCCCTCACCGACGCCTGCGAGGTGAGCTGTCGGGTTCGGGCCGGTTGAGTTGCCCGGCCGCGCACCACTGGTGCGCGGCTTCACCCCAAGCCGGTCCGGCAACGATCACCGGGTCCGGCACTTACCTGGGTCCCCCGCTCCTGCCTACGGCGCTTGACGCGACGACTGTTCCCGTACGGCCGTTGGCAGGATTCGGCGTTGCGACCGTCGGTGCCCGCTGTGGCGAGCGGTCACGACCGTAGACATGCGATCGCCGGAATTTCAAAGACGATCAGGGCTACTGAGACTCATGTCTCACTCTCACCAAACCGGACATTCCATCTCGAACCATGACCTGAACTACCGCTGGATTTAGCCCGATTCGCCAGATGACGGCCAGTTGGTCGGCTACCTACCGGGCGGCTTCGACACTGTCCAGCTCAAGCTTCTGACCGGGGAGGATGAGGTCCGGGTCGGCGCCGAGCGCCTGCTCGTTCGCGGAGTACAAACCGGACCATCCGCCCTTCAGGTCAAGGGAGTCGGCGATGGACCAGAGACTGTCCCCGCTGCGGACGACGTACGAGCCGTCCGTCGCGCCGCGTGCGGCGCCGGAGCCGCGTGAGGCGTGACGGCCGGAGGTGTCGTCACCGCGGCTGTCGGAGGCGCCGTCGGCCGCACCCTCGCCGGTGCTCCCCTCGGCCTCTTCGCCGGCGCTGTCGCCGCGGTGGCGCCCGGAGCCGGATTCGGAGGTCGCGGTCCCGGAGGAGCCGTCCGAAGAGTCGCCGTTCTGGCCGGACTTGTCCGACTCGTCGCTCTTTGTCGACCCTGTGGTCGCACTGTCGGAATCCTGTGAGTCGCCGGAGTCGCCGTCGGACGTGTCGGCCTTGGTCGAGTTCCGGGTCTCGCCCGAGGAGGCGTCGGACGACGTGTCGGACGAGGAGTCGGAGAGGCCCGAGGAGTCGGTGCCGGAATCGGATGAACCAGACGAATCCGAAGTATCCGAGGAATCAGACGAACCTGAGGAACTCGACGAGCTGGACGAACCGGAGGAGTCGGACGAGTCCCCGGCCACGCCCGTGTCGACGTCGATCGAGCCCGAGTTCTTGCTGAGCCCGGAGAGCGGGCCACAGGTGGGCCAGGCGACGAGCCCCTGGTCGTCGAGGACCTTCTCGGCCACGGCTATCTGCTGCGAACGGCTGGCCTGGTCGGCGGTCGGCGCGTAGGTGAGGCCGCCGTACTTCTGCCAGTTCTCCTGGGTCAGCTGTAGTCCGCCGTAGTACCCGTTGCCGTCGTTGGCGCTCCAGGACCCGCCGCTCTCGCATTCTGCGACCCGATCCCATGTGGTCCCGTCGGCCGCGTGCGCACCGGTGGCACCGAGCAACGGGATGGCGATCGCCGATCCGGTCACTCCTGCCGCGACGATGAGAGCCGGAGCCTGACGGGGTCGACGGTGACGGCCGTTCCCGGAGAGCATGCGGAAGCCTTTCGCGTGACAGCAGATAACTACCGCGGCTGGTGGGCCGCGTTGACGAGTGAACGTATCCGCACTCGAACGCTTGTCACAAGTCGATGCAGCGTAGATCACGTGAAGATCACAGAGTTGAGGGAGTGTCAGGTTTACCTGCCCCTGGAGTGCACATATGCGCGCGCCAGGGGGCACTACCGGCCCGGGGTGAACTCCACGGGGAGCGTGCGCAGTCCACGCATGATGAGTCCGCCGCGCCAGCGCAAATCGGCCGAATCCCCCGCGAGTTGCAGGTCGGGAAGGCGGGTGAGAAGCGTCGCGAGAGCGGTCTGGCCTTCCAGGCGGGCGAGCGGAGCGCCGAGGCAGTAGTGGATGCCGTGCCCGTATCCGAGGTGCTGGTTGTCGCGGCGGGTGAGGTCGAGGGTGTCCGGCCGGTCGAACCGCTCGGGATCGCGGTCGGCAGCCGCGAGGACGACGAGGACGGGGTCGCCCGGCGCGATGTGCTGCCCGCCGAGGACGACGGGCTCCGTGGCGAACCGCCAGGTCGCGAGTTCGACAGGGCCGTCGTAGCGGAGGAGTTCCTCGACCCCGGTCTCCAGCAGCCCGGTCTCACCGGCGGCGACGGACTGCTGCAGGGCGGCCCGCTGCTCGGGGTGGGTGAGCAGGGCGTACATGCCGTTGCCGATGAGGTTGACGGTGGTCTCGAACCCGGCGAACAGAAGGATGAAGGCCATCGCGGCCGCCTCGTTCTCGGTGAGGTGCTCACCGTGGTCGGAGGCGCGGATGAGGCCGGAGATCAGGTCCTCGCCGGGGGTGGGATGCTCGGGAAGGGCCTGGCGCTTTCGGTGGATGAGCTCGGCGAGATAGCCGCGCATCTTCTTCACGGACCGGGCGACCCCGCCCCGCGGTCCGCCGCCGTGCCGGATCATCATGCCCGCCCAGTCCCGGAAGTCGTCCTGGTCCTCGCGGGGAACGCCGAGCAGGTCGCAGATGGCGTAGATCGGGAGCGGGAACGCGAAGTCGTGGATGAGGTCGGCGGACCCCTTCTCCGCGAACCGGTCGATGAGATGGTCGGTCAGCTCCTGCACGCGCGGCGCGAACTCGGCGACGCGGCGGGGCGTGAACGCCTTGCTGACCAACCGCCTCAGCCGTGTGTGGTCCGGCGGATCGATGTTCAGCAGATGCGTCATCAGCTCGGCCTTGCGCTCCCCGGGGATACCGGTCTTCCCCTTGGCGTGCGCGGGCTCGTCGTGGTGTGCGGGGTTCTTGCTGAGCCGAGCGTCGGCGAGGGCCTGCCTGGCATCGGCGTACCGGGTGACCAGCCAGGCCTCGACCCCGCTGGGCAGCCGGGTCCGATGCACGGGCGCGTGCTCGCGCAGCCATGCGTACGCCGGGTAGGGGTCGGTGGCGAACTCCCAGGTGAAGAGCTCCGGGGCGGGGCTCGTGGAGGCGCTGTTCGAGTCGCTCGGGGAGGCGTCCGCGGGAGCGTCGGGGGTGTTCGCGGAGGCGTTCACGGGGGTGTTCGCAGGGGTGTTCGCGGGGGCGGGCTGGTCGGTCACTCCCCGACGGTATCCGCCATCGCGCGGAACCCTGCCCCGCCCCTGGAGTGTCTCCGCCCTGCTCCTCTCGGTCCCGCCTGGCCCCGCTCCCCGCACACTTCACCCCAGGCTGTCCGCAAATCGCCTATTCGTTGACTCCGTGGCGCGAAGGATCCCTACTGTCGCGCCGTGGACCCCGAGATACTCAGATCCAGCTTCGCGGTCGTCGAGAGACGGGCCGAGTTCGCGGTCAAGTACTTCTACTCGCACCTGTTCCGGCACAACCCGGACGTGCGCGGGCTGTTCCCACTGGACTTCCCCGAGGACATGGAGCGGCAGCGGGACCGCTTGTTCGCGGCTCTCACGCATGTGGTGGAGCGGCTGGAGGATCCGGAACTTCCGGGCTACTTAAGGGACTTGGGGCGCGACCACCGCAAGTACCTCGTGGAACCCGACCACTACGCGGCCGTGGGGGCCAGTCTCATCGCCGCGTTCGCCACCGTCTCGGGGTCGGCGTGGAACGCGGAGGCGGAGAAGAGCTGGGGCGAGGCGTACGGGGCGATCACGAACATCATGCTTCAGGGAGCATGGGAGGCGGAGCACGACGGCGAACCACCCTGGTGGGACGCCGAGGTCGTGTCACACGTCCGGCACGGCGACGACCTCGTCGTACTGACCCTGCGGCCCCAAAGGCGGCTCACCTACTCCCCCGGCCAGTACGTCAGCGTCAACACCCCCCATCTGCCGGGCATCTGGCGCCCCTACTCCCTGGCCAACGCGCCCCGCCCCGACCACACCGTCGACCTGCACATCAGCCGCGTCGAGAACGGTGTTCTCTCCACCGCCCTGGTCCGGCGCACCCGGGAGGGCGACGTCCTGCGGCTCGGCGCGCCCGGCGGAGCGCTGACCCTGCGCACGCCCGTGGACCGGCCCCTCACGCTCATCGCCGCGGGCACGGGCTGGGCACCCGTCAAGGCGCTCCTGGAGCAGCTCGACGCCACGCACGAGGCCCGGCTCTTCCTCGTCGCCCGCGACACCTCGTACCTCTACGACCGCTCCGCCGTCGAACGCTTACAGGCCCGGCTCCCCCGGCTGGCCGTCACCTTCATCACCCCCGCGCCCGGCCGCCCCAAGGCCCAGGCGACGGAACGGCTGTTGACCGCGCTGGGCAACCGGGCCGGCTGGGCACGACACGACGTCTATCTGGCGGGTCCGCCCGACCTCGTGGAGGAGATCGGCGAGGCGCTGCCCGTGCTGGGCACACCGGCCGAGCGGATCTTCCATGACGTCCTGCCGCCCACCGGACAAGGCGGCACGCGACCGCTGGGCTCGGCCGAGTGGCTGCTCAACCGGCCGCAGCCGACCTGGCACAACCCGTCGGGTCGCGCCCCGAAGGCGTAGCTTCTCCCCCGAATCCCGGGCCCCCGATCGGAGTGGTCGCGCCCCAGCCGTCGCCCCCGAGGAACCCCGGCGCCGACCCCAGGCGCAGAACCCCAGGCACCCGACCCCAGGTCAGCCCTCCGTCGCGCGGATCGCGTCCCGGTACACCCGCGCAGCCGCCCGCAGCGCCGCCTCCGGGTCCACGCCCTCCGCCTCGGCGCGCGCGGCCAGGGCGAGCAGTTCGTAGCCGACGCCCTCGCCCTGCGGCAGCGGCACGTCGAGTCCCGCCGTGCGGGCGCGGGACGACAGCTTCGCCGCCAGGGCGAGGCCCGGCTGACCGAGCGGGACCCCTTCCGTGACGGACGTCCGCTGCTTCTCGACGGCCTTCGTGCGCAGCCAGTGCTCCTTGACCTCCTCGGGGGTCGTGGCCGTCTCGTCGCCGAAGACATGCGGGTGGCGGTGGATGAGCTTGGTGACGATGCCGCCCGCCACGTCGTCGATGGAGAAGGGTTCGGCACCGTCCTCCGGGCGGCCCTCCTCCGCTATGCGCGCGTGGAAGATCACCTGGAGCAGTACGTCGCCGAGCTCCTCGCGCAGTTCGTCGCGGTCGCCCTCCTCGATCGCCTCGACGAGTTCGTACGCCTCCTCGATGCCGTACTTGGCCAGGCCCTTGTGGGTCTGCTGGGACGACCAGGGGCACTCGACGCGGATGCGGTCCATGACCTGGACGAGGTCGAGGAGGCGGGCGCCCGGAAGGTCGTAGGAGGCGGGGAGCAGCTCCAGGTCCGGCATCTGTATGCGGCCGGAGCCGGCGAGGCGGGCGAGGCCGTCGGTCAGGCGCGGCTCGCCCTCGCCGGTGGCGACGACGACCACGGTGCGGCCGCCGGCGCAGGCCCCGAGCAGCTCCTCGGCGGCGGGGGACGTCTCGTCGACGGTGATGCCCGCCTCGCGCAGATACGGCAGCTGCGGATGGGCGCCGTCCGCGCACAGGACGCGGTCGGCGCTGTGCAGGGCCTGCCAGGCGGCCCAGGAGAGCAGTCCGGGCGCGACACGGTGGCTGGTGGTGAGCAGGACGATGCGGCCGGGAGCGGTGGCGTCGGGTGCGGTCCCGTGCGCTCCCGCGCCGTCGACGTCGTCTCCGCCGTCGGCTGCGCCTTCGAGGCTGGTTGCGTTCACCCCTCGAACGTAACCCACACCGCCGACAGCCCCGCCGGTTGTCCACAGGCCGCCCGGCCGGGCCGTACTGCCGCGGCCCGGGCGCTTCGTCCACGGTATCGCCGCGCGGGTCGGCCGAACCGTTTATCCACAGCCCTCGGCGGCCGGGCGGCTACGCCGTCTGCTGGGGCGCCGCCGACACCTCGCGCAGCCACGGCGTACTGGCGTCGACGCGGCTGCTCTTCTGGACGTCCCAGGCTCCGTAGCGCGGATTGAGGTCGACGTTCAGCTTCTTGGAGGCGGCGGACATCGCCTTCCAGAAGGCGGCCTTGCCCTCGTTGGTGTTCATGTCGACGCCGAGTGCGGCGGCCAGCTTCTGGGCCTCGATCTCGGTGCGGAGGCTTTCGTCGAGGCGGCTCGGGGCCACGCCGTACTGCTGCAGCCAGGCCGTCTGCAGTGCCTTCGCGCCGCCGGCCTGCTGCTCCAGCGCCGAGCGCATCTGCTGGGTGTCCTTGCGGGTGACGCTCACGTTCGCGTCCTTGGCCGCGCGGTCCAGGACGCGGTCGAGGACCATGCCGTGCAGGGTGTCGCGGGTGAGGCTGCCGGTCTTGGCGATGGCCTGCTCGTACTGGGCGTCGTCCTTGGTGGCGGCCCGCTGCGCCGCGCGCACCTCGTTCACCCGGCTCTCCAACTGCGCGACCGTGATCCGCTGCCCGCCGACCACGGCCGCGGCGCCGGGGTGCGCCTCGCTTCCGCAGGCGGTGAGCAGGGGGGCCGCCGCGACGATCGCGGCGGAGAGGACGAGCGCGGTGCGACGGCGGCGGTGCAAGGAAGCCTCCCGAGGAGATTGTGCGACGGTGCACAAAGTCTTGCGGTGATCGATGTTAGGCAGTGGCCCAGCTCTCGGCCACCCCCTCGCCGACTACTTCGTGCAGGAGATGTCCCAGAACCAACGATTCACGGCGACTTCGGGCACCGTCGCGCCATCGCGGAAACGGATCGCCACCCGCCGCTAGCCGCGCACCTGCCCGAGCCACTGCAGCGTTCGCCGGATCTCCGCCGCCATGGGGTGTCCCGGGCCGCGCAGCCGTTCCACGTCGTGCAGCAGGCGGGCCAGGGTGTCGTGGGCGGCGCCGCGGTCGCCGAGGGCGAGGAGCAAGTGGCCGATGCGGCGGCGGACTTCGAGGGAGAGCTCGGGGTCGCCCGCGACGTACTGGTTCTCGTAGTACGGCAGCAGGGCGCGGTATTCGGCCAGGGCGGCCGCGGGTTCGCCGAGCTGTTCGAGGCACTGTGCGGCCTCGTAGCGGAAGCGCAGCGACTGCGGGTCGGCCTGGCCGGCCTCGGCAGCGCGTTCGTCGGCGAGCCGGCGCAGTTCGGGCAGCGCGCGCCGGAACTGGCCGTCGTCCATGAGGGTGGCCGCGTACTGCTTGCGCAGGGTGCGTACGACGGGCGAGTGCTCGCCGTGCTCGGCGGCGGCGGCCGGGAGGATCGAGCCGAGGATGTCGACGGCCTGCGTGATGCGACCCTCGCCCAGCAGCCGCTTGACCTCGTCGACGGCGCCCGCGACGTCGGCCTTCTCGACGGCGGGGGCGGCCTGCGGCTGGGGCGCGGGAGTGCGCGCGCGGTCCGGCCAGGGAGCGTGCGGGCGCAGGAAGGGGCGCGTGGGATCGAGAGGAGCGCTGCCGGGCATACCGCGCGCGGGCAGCAGCGGGAGCAGTTCCTCGTACGTCTCCTGCGCGGAGGCCGGCCGGTGCTGCGGGTCCTTGGAGAGCAGGCGCAGGACGAGCGCCTCCAGGGCCGGCGGGACCTCGGGGCGCAGCCTGCGGACCGGGAGCGGCGGCTCGTAGAGATGGCGGTGCAGCACACCGAGGGCGGTGGATCCGCTGAACGGCACGTCCCCGCTGAGGAGTTCGTGCAGCAGCACACCCAGTGCGTACAGGTCGGTGTACGGGCCGACCGCGCCGCCCATCGCCTGCTCGGGTGCCATGTAGGCGGGGCTGCCGATGGGTGAGCCGGTGTGGGTGAGGCGGGTGGTGTCGGTGTCCATGACGGATGCCACGCCGAGGTCCAGGACGGTGACCGTGCCGTCCTGCTTGACCATGACGTTGCGGGGCTTCAGGTCGCGGTGCACGATCGGCACGGCGTGCACGGCGCTGAGGACGGCGCACAGTTGCGCGGCGACCGCGACGGCCCACTGCCAGGGGTACGGGTCGTGTTCGGCGAGGTGGTCGGAGAGGTCGGCCCCGTCGACGTACTGCATGACGAGGAACAGCTCTTCGCCCGCGCTGCCCGCGTCGTGGACCGTGACCAGGCCCGGGTGGTCGACCTGGGCGGTGACGCGGCACTCGCGCACGAAGCGGCGGCGCAGTTCGTCGGCCTCCTGGCCCGCGACCTTGTCGGGGCGCAGCAGCTTGACCGCGACCCGCCGGTCGAGGCGATCGTCGTAGGCCGTCCAGACCTGGCCCATGCCGCCCTGTCCGATGAGCGTGGACAGTTCGTAGCGGCCGGCGATGGTGCGTCCCGCCGCCACGGTCACCTGCCGCCCTCGTGCTGCCCGTCGTGGTGCCCGTCCTGCTTGCGCAGGTAGTCACTGAGCTCGTCGAGTTCGGCGCGCACCTGGTCGATCCGGGCGGGTGCCGGGCGCTGCGGGGGCGGCTGCGGTACCGGCGTGTGGGGCATGGGCGTCTGCGCCGCCTGCGGCATCGGGGCGAGCGGGGTCATCGGGTGCTGCGGCGCGGTCGTCGCGGTGTAGGGCGACGGGGACGGCTGGGGCGCCGGGTATCCGTACGCGGGCTGCGGGGCGTAGGCCGGGAAGCGGAGCTGGTGGAAGTGGCGTATCTCCGCCGCGAGGTAGTACGAGATCGCGGCGACGAGGGTGCCGAAGAGGAGGGCGAGGCCGAGCCAGCCGCCCGTCGTGTGGATCTCGTCGCCGGGCTCGGTGCCCATCAGGACGAGGCTGAGGACGTCGGCCGCGATCGCGGCCACCAGCAGCCCCCAGTCCAGCGACTTGCGCGTCACGATGGCCAGCCGCAGGATCATGATCCAGGCGAGCAGGCCGAGGGTGAACACCGAGATCACCACGAGGAGCACGCGCACGAAGACCAGCCACCCGGTCGCGGGCGGCTGCTTCACCGGCTGTGCGTAGCCGTGGCCGTGCATGGCTGCTCCTGTGCCTGAAGTGGGCGTACGGGGACGGTCCGGCGCCGCGGGAATCCGATTCCGCAGCGTGTCGGATCGAGCGTATAGGCCGACAAGGACAACCGGTCCCGGGTTGTACCGAACCGTTGTCGGCCTGATCACTTCACGTGTCGCCGCAGCCTCAGTCGGGCGCGACCGTCCCGTCCGTGAGGCCGTCGTACATGCCGCGTACGAGCTGCTCGCCGAGGCGGCCCGCGCGCCGGAGCGCGTCCTCGAACTCGGCGAGCGCGCGGAAGCGTTCGCCGTAGCGGCGCTGCTGGTCGAGGGGGAGCCGGGGCACCTGGAGGCGGCGCACGTCGAGCCGGGTGGCGGTGGACGCGTAGCTGCTGGCCTGGCGGTTGTTGGCGGTGCCGCGCAGGAAGCCGGCGAGGAACCAGGGGTCGAGCGCCGTGGGATCGGGGCGCAGGACGGTGAGGTTGCGCCCCAGGGCGGCGCCCGCTGTCGCGTCGTCGACCACGCGCGCGATGGAGCCGCCGCCGATGACGGGGACGACGACGTCGCCCGCCTCGACCAGTACGGGTTCCTCGTCCCCTTCGGGGAGGGTGCCGGAGGGGGCGGTTCCGGCCAGCACGTCGTGGTCGGTGAGCACGGGCACGCGCGCGGGTGCCCCGTTTCCGCCCGTACGCATCACCAGGGCGCCTGCGCGCGCGAGTTCGCCGACGGTGATGAGCGGCCGGCGCGAGGAGGGCCCCTCGTCCGCGGCCACGGGGGTGAGGTCGGCGGTCAGGCGGAGGGTCTGCCCGAAGTGTTCGCGTACGGCCGCGAGCTGTCCGGTGCCGCCGCCCGGCGCGGGGGGCGGCAGATGACGGGCGGGGGCGAGGTCGACGTCGTCGTCGAGGAGTTCGATGACGGGTACCGAGCGGCTGAGCCCGGGCCGCTCCTTCGCCGTGCCGGTGTGCTCGAACGGCCGCCAGGCGTCCAGGACCGCGCTTCGTACGGCCCCCCAGTCGAGCCCGCCCCTGCCGTCGGCGGCCAGCGCGCCGGTGTCGGCGAGCAGCAACTCGGGCTGCACCGGGGGTTTGTCGGGCCTGCGCAGCACCCACAGGTGCAGCGGGATGTTGTACGGGGGCGCCGCGCCGACCGGCAGGGCGATCACGGCACGCAGGGCGCCGCGGCGCAGCAGGTCGGCGCGGATACGGCGGCCGGAGCGGCGGGAGGCGGCGGCGGGCGGCATGAGGAGGACGGCGGTGCCGCCGTCCTTGAGGCGGGCCAGCGCGTGCTGGACCCAGGCCAGTTCGGACTCGGTGCGGGCCGGGAAGCCGTACTCCCAGCGGGCGTCGTAGGCCAGTTCGTCGTGCCCCCAGTTGCGTTCGTTGAACGGCGGGTGGCACAGGACGGCGTCTGCACGCAGCGGCTGGTAGGCGTCCTCGCGCAGAGTGTCGCGGGCGGCGGTGCGGACGGCTGCCTTGGTGTGCAGTGCGAGCCGCAGGCCGGCGAGCGCGGCGAGTTCGGGGGCGCTGTCCTGGCCGTAGAGCTCCTGGTCGGGCCGGGGCGCGAGGGCGCGCAGCAGGGCGCCCGTGCCGCATGCCGGGTCGAGCGCCGTGCGCGCCGGTCCCGCGAGGTCGGCCATGAGCGCGGCGAGGTCGCCCGGGGTGAGTGTGTACTGGCGCGGGTTGGCGTCGAGGTGCCGTCCGAGCAGGAACTCGTACGTCTGCCGGGCGCCGAGCCCTGCGGCGAGCTCGGCCGCGCCGCGCAGCAGGGGGGCCGAGGGCAGGAGCTCCGGGCCGGTCGGGGTGTTCACAGCGCGGTCGCGGGTCACCGCGCCGAACCGGGGCGCGATCACCTGGTCGAGGGCGGCCGGCAGCAGGGCGGCGAGGCGTTCGTCGGAGCCCGCGCTCAGCTCCAGCCACACGGTGGGGCGGTCGTGGATGAGCAGCAGGGCGCAGCCGGCGTGCACCAGGGCGGGGACCGGGCCCTCGGGGTGTCCGGCGAGCTGTTGCCAGACGCGTTCACGCAACGGGACCTCGCCGAGTTTGCCCTGGTCGCGCAGCCATTCCTCGACGTCCGTGAGGGCGAAGGAGGGGCTGGTCTCGGTGCCGCCGACGGGCTTGGGGAAGTCGGCGTGGCGGCGGCGCCAGTTGCTGACGGCCGCGCGGCCGACCCCGGCGAGCCGCGCGATACCGGCGGCGGTCACCTCTGTCCCGTTGTCCTGCACCGCCCGGCTCCCCTCGTTCTGGTGTGTGGCGTCGAGCATACCGGCGCACGCAAGATCTATCGCTTCACAGCCGTGTACACACTCAAGCCTGTGAATCGTGTTGACTCGGTTCACAGACTCTGCTCTTATTGACCCATCGGATGAGCGGCCGCCGAGAAGAGGCGGTCGCCACCCTTGGGGAGGGGATTGTCATGGGTATGAAGGGCAAGATCGCGCTGGGGGCCGTCGTGGGTGTCGTCGTCATCGGGGCGGTGTCGGCGAACGCGGGCGGCAACAGCGACAACGGCTCCGACAGGACCGGCAAGGGCTCCACCGCCTCCGCCGGGCGCGAGTCCGGGAAGAAGGCCGACGCCCGGGGCAGCGGCAAGGGCGCCGAAGCGAGCAAGGCCGCCAAAGCGGGCAGGACCGGGAAGAAGGTCGCGTTCGCGGGGGACGGCGACTTCCAGGTCGGCTCGGACGTCAAGCCCGGCACCTACCGGAGCAGCGGCAACACCGATGACATGTGCTACTGGGAGCGCTCCAAGGACGCCTCGGGCGAACCGGATTCGATCATCTCCAACGACAACGTCAGCGGCACCAGCTACGTGACGATCAAGGCGAGCGACAAGCTCTTCAAGTCCAGCGGCTGCAAGGACTGGGAAGCCGTCGCCGCGAAGCCGTCCGGCACACCCGCTTCCACCGTCAAGGGCGACGGCGGTATGCACAGAGTGGGCGTCGACATCGCGCCCGGCACCTACAGGTCCACCGGCAACAAGGACGACTCCTGCTACTGGGAGCGCACCAAGGACGCCTCGCACTCGGTGGAGTCGATCGCCGCGAACAACAACGTGACGGGTACGGCCGTCGTCACCGTCAGCGCCGGTGACGCCTACTTCAAGACCGTGGGCTGCCAGGACTGGAAGAAGACGGGCTGACACCGGCCCCTCGCCTCGCCTCGCCTCACCGCCGCCCGGCCACCCGCCCGGCCGCAGTCCGCCGACGCGCCATCACCCGCGCGCCCTCCCCCACACTTCACTCGTCTCACCACAAGGAACTCTCATGCGACGCACCGCACTTGCCGCTCTCTGCCTCGCCGCCGCGGCCGCTGCGTCCCTCACCGGCTGCCTGCCCGGCGAGGACAAGGCCGACAGCAAGCCGAAGGGCCCCTTCCCCGGGCTCAGCGGGGGCGAGATCGCCGACCGGGCCGTGAAGGCCACCACCGGCGCCTCGTCGCTCCGCATGAAGGGCGACGTCCCCGACGACGGGGCCGGGGGCATGATCGGGATCGACATGGCCCTCGACAAGAAGGGCAGGTGCGCCGGGACGATGAGCCTGGACGGCCAGGGCAAGGCAGACCTCATCAAGACCGCGGACACCCTCTACATGAAGTACGACGCGGAGTTCCTGCGCGGCCAGGGCAAGGGTGACTCCAAGGAGGACACCGACGCGGCCGTGGAGATGCTGAGCGGCAAGTGGACCAAGATGTCCGCGACCGGCTCGGACGGGAAGGACGTCGCGACCTTCTGCGACCTCGACACCGTGCTCGCCGACGCCAAGGACGTGAACTCCGACGCGACCCGCGGCAGGACGACAACGGTCGGCGGCATCCCGGCGATCATCCTCCACGAGAAGGACGGCAAGGAGAGCTACACCCTCTACGTCGCCACCGAGGGCAAGCCCTACCTGCTGCGGGTCGACAGCAAGTCCGCCAAGGACCCCGGCACCCTCACCTTCACCGACTACAACAAGCCGGTCCCGGCCGACGCCCCGCGCGGCAAGATCCTCGACCTGGACAAGCTGAGCGGCTGAACCACCCCGGCCGAGGGTGGGTTCGGCGCCCGCGCCGACCCCCCGCGCCAGCCATACGTCGAGCTCAAAGGGTGTGCCGCACCCACACATTGGGCTCGACGTAGACGGCGTATCCGCGGCCCGGCTCGCAGTGCACCGGCACCAGCGCGCCGGGCACCTCGACGGGACCCTCCGTGTCGAACGGCAGCCCCGTCCAGCCGCGCCACTCCTCCAGCGAGGCCGCCACGGTCATGGACGCCGGGGCCACCGCCTCGATGGTGGCGCCCGCCCGGACGTGCACGCGCAGCCACGGGTCGTACGGCAGCCCGTCCGCGCGTCGGCGGAACGCGTACTCCGCGATCGGGGTCCGCGGCTCCAGGTGCTTGGCGCTGGGCCGGACCGGGGCGACGACCTCGCCGAAGCCGTGCGCCCGGGCGTTGTCGCGCATCGCGGACAGCATCCGGCCCGACAGGCCGGCGCCCTGGACGTGCGGGGCGACGACGATCGAGACGGCGCTCACGGTATCGGGGGAGGTGCCGCGGCGCCGGTCGGCGAACGCCCAGACGAGTGTCTGGTCCCAGCCCCGCGCGGGCAGTTCGCGCCGGTCCTCCTCGTCGAGGGCGAAGGGGACGCTGTAGGCGTGCGCCACGACCTCGCCGTGCTCGTCCTCGGCGAACAGCACGAACTCCGGCAGCTCGGTGGCGATCCGGCCGTAGTGCGCGTCGCCCACCAAGTCGTTGAGAAGGAACTCGGGCCAGGTGGTGGCCATGTCGACCACCTGGTCGTGCATCTCGGGACGTTCGGCAAGACTCGACACCTTCAGCTCCATGCCGGACACGGTAGGCGCCGCCCCGGCCCGGGTGAAGCGGCGACGGCACAGGGCGGGCCACCGCGCGACCGCCCGCGGCTGTGCGCCCGGCCGCCGCGAACCCCCGGCCCGCATCCCTCAGTTCGCGTGGAACCGTTTCGGCGCCTGTGTCGGGTTGCCGCCCGCGGGGAGGTTCTGGCCGGGGCAGGTGGTCAGCACCTTCTTCATCGCGGCCTTCTCCGCCGCCGTGACCCACAGCCCGTACTTCTTCTTCACGGCCACCTGCGCGGCCACATACGTGCAGCGGTAGGCCTTGTTCGGCGGGATCCAGGTCGCCGTGTCGCCGTCGCCCTTGCTGCGGTTGGGGGTCGCGTCGACGGCGAGGAGGTTGAGCGGGTCGTTGGCCAGGGCGATGCGCTTGCTCGCGTCCCAGTACTTGGCGCCCTTCTGCCAGGCGTCCGAGAGGGCGACGAGGTGGTCTATGTCCACCAGGCTGCGGCCCCGCGCGAAGGTGACCTCCTTGCCGCTGTACGGGTCCGGGTCCAGCACGCCGGACCTCACCTTGCACGTCCCGCTGGTGAACTTCACGTCCTCCAGGTCCCGCTTGAGTATGTCGTCCCGTGTGTCGCAGCTGTTGGAGTCGGTGTCCGCCCACGCACTGCCGAACCGCTCCCTGCTGTACCCCGTCTTGGGCGCCCGGCCCTTGACGGTCAGTGAGTCCACCGCGGTGAGGGCCGCACCTCCGGCCGCCGGCTCCTGCGGTCCCGCGGACCCCGTGGTCTCCTCCGTACAGCCGCTGACGGTGAGCACCAGCAGCGCGGCGACGGCCGCCCCACCCCTCAGACGCACCACGACGTCCCTCCCCTCTGCCTCGCCGGGTCCGCCCTGCACGGACGCGTTTCCCCTGCCGCTCACCGTAGCCGCCAGGGCCCCTGCCCCATACGGCCCCCCAACGGGCAACGGATGCACGCCGGGCGTATCACCGGTGGTGACGCACCTGCGACGGAAGCCTCACCGCGCCCACCGAAGCCCCTACGACCCGAGGATCGAAGCCAGGAACTCCCCCGTCCACCCCAGCAACTCCCGCCCGACCAAGGGCTTTCCGCCCACCTTCGCTGTCTTCGGGCGGGGTACGAGGACCTGGTGTGCGGCGGGCTTGATGACGGTGCCCGGGTACAGGCGCTTCAGCCGCAGCTCCTGCGACTCACGCAACTCCACCGGCGCGAAGCGGATGTTGGTGCCCTGGAGCACGATCTCGCCGACCCCGCACGCCCGCGCGAGCATCCGCAGCCCGGCGACGAGCAGCAGGTTCTCCACCGGCTCGGGCAACTTGCCGTAGCGGTCGACGAGTTCCTCGCGTACGGCCCTGATGTCCTCCTCCGTGTTGGCGGAGGCGATGGAACGGTAGGCCTGCAGCCTGAGCCGCTCGCCGGGCGCGTAGTCGTGGGGGACGTGCGCGTCGACCGGGAGCTCGATCTTGACCTCCAGCGGCGCCTCCTCCTCCACGCCGCCCTCCAGGGCCGCCCGGTAGTCGGCGACCGCCTCGCCCACCATGCGGACGTACAGGTCGAAGCCGACACCCGCGATGTGACCGGACTGCTCGCCGCCGAGCAGGTTGCCCGCGCCGCGGATCTCGAGGTCCTTCATGGCCACGTACATGCCCGCGCCCATCTCGGTGTGCTGGGCGATGGTGGCGAGCCGCTCGTGCGCGGTCTCCGTCAGGGGCTTCTCCGGCGGGTAGAGGAAGTAGGCGTAGCCGCGCTCGCGGCCTCGGCCGACGCGGCCGCGCAGCTGGTGCAGCTGGGACAGGCCGAAGTTGTCGCCGCGTTCCACGATGAGCGTGTTCGCGTTGGAGATGTCGATGCCCGACTCGACGATCGTCGTGGAGACGAGGACGTCGTACTTCTTCTCCCAGAAGTCGACGACGACCTGCTCCAGGGTCTGCTCGGACATCTGGCCGTGCGCGGTCGCGATGCGTGCCTCGGGGACGATCTCGCGCAGCCGCGAAGCCGCCCGGTCGATGGACTCGACACGGTTGTGGATGTAGAAGACCTGGCCCTCGCGCAGCAGCTCCCTGCGGATGGCCGCGCCGATCTGCTTCTCCTCGTAGGGGCCGACGAAGGTCAGCACCGGGTGCCGCTCCTCCGGCGGGGTGGTGATCGTGGACATCTCGCGGATGCCCGTCACCGCCATCTCCAGCGTGCGCGGGATCGGGGTCGCCGACATCGTCAGGACGTCCACGTTCGCGCGGAGCTTCTTCAGCTGTTCCTTGTGCTCGACGCCGAAGCGCTGTTCCTCGTCGACGATGACCAGGCCCAGATCCTTGAACTTCGTCTCGGACGAGAACAGCCGGTGCGTGCCGATGACGACGTCCACCGAGCCCTCGCGCAGCCCCTCCAGGGTCGCCTTCGCCTCCGCGTCCGTCTGGAAGCGGGACAACGCCCGTACGTTGACGGGGAATTGGGAGTAGCGCTCGCCGAACGTGCCGAAGTGCTGCTGAACCAGCAGGGTCGTCGGCACGAGAACGGCGACCTGCTTGCCGTCCTGGACGGCCTTGAAGGCGGCGCGGACCGCGATCTCCGTCTTTCCGTAGCCCACGTCGCCGCAGATCAGGCGGTCCATCGGGACCGTCTTCTCCATGTCGTCCTTGACCTCGGCGATGGTGGTGAGCTGGTCGGGGGTCTCCGCGTAGGGGAAGGCGTCCTCCAGCTCGCGCTGCCAGGGGGTGTCCGAGCCGAACGCGTGCCCGGGGGCCGCCATCCGCGCGCTGTAGAGCTTGATCAGGTCGGCGGCGATCTCCTTGACGGCCTTCTTGGCGCGCGCCTTGGTCTTCGTCCAGTCCGCGCCGCCGAGCCGGTGCAGTGTGGGCGCCTCGCCGCCGACGTACTTGGTGATCTGTTCCAGCTGGTCGGTGGGGATGTAGAGGCGGTCGCCGGGCTGGCCGCGCTTGGCGGGCGCGTACTCCACGACCAGGTATTCGCGGGTCGCGGTCTGGACCGTGCGCTGCACCATCTCGATGTAGCGGCCGACGCCGTGCTGCTCGTGGACGATGTAGTCGCCCGCTTCGAGGGTCAGCGGGTCGATGGTCTTGCGGCGGCGGGCGGGCATGCGCGCGCCGTCCTTGCCGGCCGCCTTCTGGCCGGTCAGGTCGGTCTCCGTGAGGACGGCGAGCCTGAGCGTCGGGTCCACGAAGCCGTAGTCGATGGAGCCGCACGCGACGTGCACGACCGAGGGGGAGATCTCCGCGAGTTCCGTGTCGAGGCGGGCCGCGATGCCCTCGCCGCCCAGCACCTCGACCGTGCGGGCCGCCGGACCGTGCGCCTCCGTCACGAACACCGTCCGCCAGCTCTCGGCGAGCCAGCCCTTCGTGTCGGCGAGGGCCTTCGCGGTGTCGCCCCGGTAGGTCTCGGGCGCGTGCATGCCGAGTTTCAGTGTGTCGGCGTCCAGTTCCTCGTCGGCTGCGAACGGCGACACCGACCACCACATCATGTCCAGCTCGCGGGCCCGGTCGCGGACGTCCGCGATCGACCGGAGGGAGGCCGCGCCGACGTCGATCGGGGCCTCGCCGCCGCCCGCGGTCGCCGCCCAGGACGCCTGCAGGAACTCCTGCGAGGTGGCCACCAGGTCCGTCGCGCGCGTGCGCACCCGTTCCGGGTCGCAGACGACGGCCATCGAGCCCTTCGGCAGGACGTCGAGCAGCAGCTCCATGTCGTCGACCAGGACCGGTGCGAGGGATTCCATGCCCTCCACGGCGATGCCCTCGGCGATCTTCCCGAGCAGCTCGCCCAGCTCCGGGTGGGCCTCGGCGAGGGCCGCCGCCCGCTGCCGTACGTCGTCCGTGAGCAGCAGTTCGCGGCAGGGCGGCGCCCACAGGCCGTGCTCGGCGACTTCCAGGGAGCGCTGGTCGGCGACCTTGAAGTAGCGGATCTCCTCGACGTCGTCGCCCCAGAACTCCACGCGCAGCGGGTGTTCCTCGGTGGGCGGGAAGACGTCGAGGATGCCGCCGCGGACCGCGAACTCGCCGCGCTTCTCGACGAGCTCGACGCGGGAGTACGCGGCTGCCGCGAGCTTTTCGACGATCTCGCCCAGGTCGGCGCTGCGGCCGGTGCGCAGGTCGACCGGCTCCAGGTCGCCCAGGCCCTTGACCTGCGGCTGGAGCACCGAGCGGACCGGCGCCACGACGACGGAGACGGGGCCGGTCTCGGGGTCGTCGGGCCGCGGGTGCGCGAGGCGGCGCAGCACGGCCAGGCGGCGGCCCACGGTGTCGCTGCGCGGCGAGAGCCGCTCGTGCGGGAGGGTCTCCCAGGAGGGGTACTCCGCGACGGTGTCCGGCGGGAGGAGCGACCTGAGCGCCGCGGCCAGGTCCTCCGCCTCACGGCCCGTCGCCGTCACCGCGAGCACCGTGCGGCCTGCCTCGCGGGCCAGTGCGGCCACCGCGAAGGGGCGGGCCGCGGGCGGGCCGACCAGGTCGACGTGCATACGGTTGCCGTCGGTGGCGGCCGTCACCGCTTCCGCGAGTGCGGCGTCCTTGACGACGGCGTCGAGCAGACCGTGCAGGCTCATGAAGGGATTTCCCGTCCAGGGGGTGGGCAACGCGAACCGCCCGACTCGTGTCACGGGCCGGGGGGTCTCCAGCGTACGACGCCCCAGGCGTGGGTGCCCGGGGGCTGTGGACAACATGGCGCTGTGCCGGGCGGGCGGCACGGGCGCGGGGGCCTTGCGGCTTCGCTCCCGCCCCGTCTCCCTGCCAACCGAACGCGTCCCCTCCTCGGACACGCCCGCCGGGTCCGCTTCCGTCACCGCCCCTGACGTCCGTGGCTGCGTTCGTACGCGCTCCAGCTGCCCGCCGCCGTCGCCGCGGCCGCGGTCGCGCTGACCACGTCGCTGCCGCTGTATGTGCTGACCCGGCCCGCCGCCTACCCGCACCCCGGAGTGGGTGACCAACGTGGAGCGGCAGCCGTGAGCCGTCGGCGCACGAGTGCGGGCCCGGCGCCGGAAG
>NZ_JBEXDZ010000130.1:0-27033 GCF_040606085.1 Streptomyces sp. NPDC005485
TGTGCCCGTCTCCTGGTGGGCGACAGCGCCCTCGGCGGGGGGGGGGGGGGGGGGGGGGGGGCGGGGGGGGGGGGTTGTGAGTGCTCGGTTGTGTCGGGGGTATGGAGGGCGCTGGGTAGTTCGCGGGGGCCCGGCGGGCGCACCGTGGCCGGGTCGTGGATGCAGGCGCGGTTGTTGGTGTGGATGTAGGTGTGGATGTAGGCAGGGTTGTAGGTGTGGGTGGAAGGGAGTGGGTGATGGTTATCAGCGGGGCTGGGGTGGTGCGTGCGGCGCGGTTGGAGATGTTGCTGGGTGATCCCTGGCTGGATGGTGGCGTGCACAGTCTGTGTGCTCTGGCGGCGGGTGGGCCGCCGGTGGCCACGTTGGAGTTGTTGCGGCTGGCGGGCACTGCCGGTGAATGTGTGAGTGCCGCGCAGGGCGGGCAGTTCACCACGGCTGAGGAGTATGTGCGTGCGTTGCGTCCGGTTTTGCGCCGGGATGTGGCGCTGGGGTATGCGGTGGGTGTCGCCCCGCTGAGCACCCCGCAGTCGGCTGTGCCGTATGGCGTTCCGCAGTCGGGTGTGGTGTATGGCGTTCCGCAGTCGGGTGTGGCGGATGTTTTGTGTCGGCCTGGTGCGCGGGGGGTGTTGACGGCGGCTGTGGTGAGTGCGGCGGCGGGGACGGTGTTGCGGGCGGCGGTGGGGGTGGTTGCTGCCCGGGGCGGTGCGGCGGTGCGGCAGTGGCAGGGTGTGTTGGCTGCGTTGTTCGCGGAGTTGCTGGCGTGTGAGTGTCTGACCGGGGTGGCGTTGCGTGCGCTGGGCCGGCCTGGTGGTGCGCCGGTGCTGGGTGCGTTGACGGGCTATCTTGTGCCGCATCTGATCGGTGAGGGTCTGGAGGATCTCGAGCTGGTTTTGAATGAGAATGGCTGTGCGGCGTCGTCGGCGCAGCGGCGTACTTTGGACAAGGTGTGGGGTGATCTGCCCGGCGTCGGGGCCGGCCCTGCGGATACGGCGCGTCGCCTGGCGCGGTTGGTGTCCTGTCTGCCGGCGCTGGCCGATGCCGCTGTGCGGGGTGAACGCGCCGTGGACGGTGCCCTCTTCCGCCTCGGCGAGCAGAACGCACCGGCCGGCACGTCAGCCCTCCCGCACCCCGCCACACCCCCTGTCACACCCGCACCGCGGGCGAGGGCGGTGTCCCCGCCCGTGACCACCCCGGCCCGGCACCCGCTGCCGCCCGCCGGACCCGTGCACTCCGCCGGACCCGTGCGTCCCGCCGGACTCGTGCATTCCGCCTCACCCGCGGATCCCGCCGGATCTGTGCATTCCGTTGAGGCGGTGGAGGCGGTTGAGCCGGTGGGGGTGGTGGGTGCGGATGGTGTGCTGTTTGCCGTTCTGGGTGGTGCGGCTGCGCGGTTGGCTGGTGCGGTGGGTGAGGGTGAGGTGGCGCTGGGGCGGGTGGCGCGGCGGTTGGTGAGTGAGCAGCGTGTGTTGCTGGGTCCGTGCCGCACCGCCGCCGCCGCCGCTGCCGGCACCGCCACCGCCGCCGGCATGGGTGGTGTGGGTGGTGTGGATCCGGTGGGGTGTGGGCTTGCTGAGCGGCAGGCGTTGCTTGGGTTGGCGGGTGCGGTGTTGGGGGTGCGGGAGGCGGCGGTGGGTGGCGGGGGCGGGTTTTTGGCTGGTGCGGGTTGGGCGGTGGTGGCTTTGTCGCGGATTACGGAGCGGTTGGGTGTGCCGTTGCTGTCGGTGGTGCCGGCGGGTGCGGTGGAGAGTGTGTGGGTGGAACTGGCGGCCCGTGTAGGGCAGGGCAGGGACGTGGATGTGTATGCCACGCCGCTGCCGTGGTGAGCATCCCCGGCGCCCGCCCGGACCCGGACCCGGACCCGGACCCGGACCCGGGTGCGGGTGCGGGCCGGGTCCCGGGTGCGGGTGCGGGCCGGGTCCCGGGTGCGGGTGGGGGTGGGTGGGAGGTGGCGCCGTTGCATGCTGCGGGTCCGGGGGGTCCGTGGGAGTGGGTGCAGGAGGTGTGGGAGGACACCGGCCGGGTGGTGGTGCATACGACGTGGGGTGAGTGGCTGACTGCGGTCCTGGCGGATCCGGGTCTGCGGCCGCTGTTGGGGCGGGACTGGCCGCGTTACCGGCAGCAGGCCGCGGCGGAGGGCCGGTATCGTTTCGCGGTGTCGCGGATGGTGGTGAAGTACGCGGCGGCGGCTGTCCTGCAGGTTGATGCGGCTGGTCTGGATCTGGGCTACAAGCCGGGTGGGCGGCCGTTTTTGCGTGGGTTGGGTGCGGGGGTGGACGTCAGTCTTGCGCATACCGGTGATTTGATCGTGGTGGGTGTCAGCCGTAGCGGGCCGATCGGGGTGGATGCCGAGCCTGCTGATCGGCGGCCGTCGGTGGAGCTGATGGGTGCGCATGTGTGTACTGCGGCGGAGGCTGCCGAGCTTGCGGCGTTGGGCGAGGAGGAGCGTGCGCTGCGGTTTTTGCAGTTGTGGACGTTGAAGGAGGCCTACACCAAGGCGCTGGGGCACGGGATGCGGCGCCGGTTCAGTGCTTTCGGTTTCACCCGGGACGCGGGGGGCCGCATCGTGCTGGACAGTGATGATCCGGGTGCGGCGGCCTGGAGTTTGGCCACCCATCTCGTCCAGGGCCGGTACCTGCTCAGCACCGCTCACCGCGCCGCTGCCGGCGCCTCGCCCTGATTGGCACCGCCCCGGATGCCTCGCCCTGCTCAGTACCGCTGACCGTGCCGCTGCCGGCGCCTCGCCCTGATCAGCACCGCTCACCGCGCCGCCCCGGATGCCTCGCCCTGATCGGTACCGCTGACCGTGCCGCCCTCGGCGGCTCGCCCTGATCGGTACCGGTGGCCGTGCCGCTGTCGGCGGCTTGCCCTGGCATGTGTGTGCGGGCGGGGTTGTTCTGGGGGGAGTTAGGGGTGGGGGCGCCGGTGGTGGCCGCCTACCGTGGCTGGCGGGAAACGCCACGCTCCTCCCGCGGTGCTGCCGGCACCCCGGGGCCGGCGGCTTTTCGCTCCCGGTCCCTTCGGTCCCCGCCGGTTTCTGGCTGCCGGGGGCGGACACCACAGGCGGGTGGGGGTGGGGTGGGCCTGTGGTGTGGCGTGGTGTGGATTGTGTGACGGGTACCGAGACGGGGAGGCACGTCATGACCAGCGAGCCGTGGACTGTGCCGCAGCCGGCGCCTGCCGCGCCGGCTGCGGGTGTGCTGGGGGAGGTGAGGGCCGCGCTGGCGGGTGTGCTGCACATTGATCCCTCTCACCTCGACGCTGCCCAGCCTTTCCAGGCTCTGGGTCTGGACTCGTTGCTCAGCGTCGAGTTCGTGGCCCTGCTCAATGCCCGTCTGGGTACCGGTCTGGCTCCTGGCGTGCTCTATGACCATCCCACTCCGGCCGCGCTGGCCGCTCATGTCGCTGCCGCGCAGAACACCCCCGCCCCCGCCCCGGGTTCGGGCCCGGGTTCGGTGGCGGGGGAGGTGTCGGTGCAGGCGGCCGTTGCGGAGGTGCTGTGTGGGCAGCTGGCGCAGATTCTGCACTGCGATGCCTGGGAGATCGATCCCGGTGCTGCTTTCGCTCACCTGGGTATCGATTCGCTGCTGGCGGCGGAGTTCGTGGCGGGCATCAACCGCGCCTACCACCTCAGCGAGCGGCCCGATGTGCTCTACGACTACCCCGACATCGCGTCGATGGCCGCCTACCTCGCCGCCCGCATCGCCCACACACCCCCCAACCCCAACCCCAGCCCTGGCCCTGGCACCAGCACCAGTACCGGTACCGGTACCGGTACCGGCTCTGCCATTGGTGCGGGCCTTGGCGGCGGCGTCGTATCGGGCGTGGTGGCTGGTCCGGTGGCGGGGGAGGGTGGGCCGGTGCGGGCGCCGTTGGCCGAGCAGGAGCTGAATGTGCTGCTCGACGCGGTCCGCGCCAACGTGCTCAGTGTCGACCAGGCGGTCGCCCTGCTGGCGGCCCGGACCGCCTGACCTCAGGGAGTAGGCATGGACAGCCGGGAGATCCTGACCCGTTTCAAGAACGGCACCCTGGAAAGGGAACACGCCCTGGCCCTGCTCACCGCCACCCCTCTCACCACCCCGCCGGCCCCGCCGGCCCCGCCGGGCTTGCCGGGCGCAGCGGGTGCGGCGGGTGCAGCGGGTTTGGCGGGGTTGCCGGTTTCAGCGGCTCCGCGTGCGCTGTCCCTGGCCGCCGTACCGCTTGGGTCTGCTGTGGCTGTTGGGCGTGCCGTGCCGGTGGTGGCCGCCGCGCTTGCGGGGCGGGCCGGCACAGCGGATCCGGGGCCGGGGTGGGTGGGTGAGCGGTATGCCGTGACCGGGGTGTCGGGCCGTTTCCCGGGTGCCGGTGATCTCAGCGGGTGGTGGCAGCATCTGCTGCAGGAGCGTGGGGGCGCGGGGCCGGTGCCGCCCGGCCGCCCCGCCGCTGCCGGCCGTCCCGCTGCCGGGGACGCCGGTGGCGGGGGTGGGGGTGGGCGGGGGTGGTTTGTGGAGGGTGTTGAGGAGTTCGATGCCGCGTTTTTCGGGTTGACGGATGCTGAGGGTGCTCTGCTGGATCCGCAGGAACGCCTTTTCGTGGAGTGCGCCTGGCAGTTGCTGGAGTGTGCCGGGTATGCCGGGGCGCGGCTGGAGGGGCTGAGGGCGGCTGATGGGCAGCCGCGCAGTCTGGGTGTGTATGTCGCGGCCGGCCCCGGCGATTATGCGCTGCTTACTGACGGCTGTGCCGGGGCGGGTGGGGATGCGGGGCGGGCGGGCGGTGTGTGGAGTCTGCCCAACCGGCTGTCCGCTCTGCTGGATGTGCATGGGCCGAGTCAGTGTGTGGATGCGGCCGAGGCGTCGTTTTTGGTCGCTGTGCACCAGGCGCTGGCCGCGCTGCGCGCGAAGGAGTGCGCGGCTGCTCTGGTCGGCGCTGTTGACCTGCGGCTGCATCCTGGCCGCCACGGTGGCGGGGAGGGTGTCGGGGCGATCCTGCTGCGGCCGCTGGATGCCGCGCAGGCGGCCGGTGACACCGTCCATGCTCTGGTGTGCGCGAGCGCGGTCGCCCACACCGGCCGCTTTCCGGCGCCGGGTGCGCCGGCTGGGTTGGGCGGGGCGGTGGAGGCCCGGCTGGAGCGGCGGGCCGCGGACCTCGCGGGCGTCGAGGCGGGCCAGGTGGAGGTGCACGAGAGCGCGGCCACCGCCGCGGCCGGGGTGGGGGACGCCGGGGCGGCCACCGGCCTGGCGGCACTGCTGCGCGCGGTGCTGCAACTGCACCACGCCACCCGGCTGCCGGTGCCCGCCGCCTCCCCGGCCGCTGCCTGGCCGGCGCCGCGCGACGGGACGGGCAGCGTCCTGCCGCGCCGCGCCACCGCCCGCGCCCGCGGCACGGGCGGCACCGCCGCCCACGTCCTGCTGGAGGAATCCCCCCGCCCCACCAGACAGCAACAACAACAGCAACAGCAGGAACAGGAACAGCAGGAACAGGAACAGGAACAGCAGGGACAGCAGGAACAGCAAGGGCAGGGACATCAGCGGCAGGGATGGGGCGAGCAGGGGGAAGCCCAGGATCGGGAAGGGCGGGGGGTACGGGCGGGGCTGGAAGAGGAACTGGTGTTGTTGTCGGCGCCTACTCCTGCGCATCTGGCCGCCACTGCACGGCGGTTGGCCGACGCTTTGACCGTGCCGGCCGGGTGCGGGCTCGCGCTGGCCGAGGTGGCCCGGGAGCTGGCGCTGGGCCGTGCGGTGCGGGAGTGCCGTCTGGCGGTGACCGCCCGTACCACCGCTGAACTGGCCGCCGCTCTCACCGCCTTCGCCACCACCACCGACCACGATCCCGAGTACGACCACGACCCCGGCCGCGGGCATGACCGCGGGCACGACGGCGACCGCGACCGTGACGGCGACCGCGGGCACGACGGCGACCGCGACCGTGACGGCGGCCGCGACGGTGGGCATGACGGTGCCGGCGACGGTGGCTATGACCGCGGTGGTGCCGGTGGGTGTGGTGGTGTGGGCGTGGTGGGGCGGGTGCGCAGTGCGGATTTGCGCAGCCCGCGGGCGGAGGCGGTGTTGCTGGCTGATTTGCCGGAGACTGCGCACTATGTGGCGGCGTTGTGGCGGGCGGGCCGGCTGGAGGCGTTGGCCCGGTTGTGGCTGGCTGGTGTCGATGTCACTGGGGGCGCGGCGGCCCGTGGTGGCGGGGGTGTGGTGGCGTTGCCGCCCAGTGTGCTGCTGCGCCGGCGGTTGTGGGCGGGCGAGGAGACGGGTGGGCCGGTCCGATGACGCTGACCACCGCCCCCACCACCCCTCCTGTCGCCCCCGCCACCCCTCCTGCTGCTGTTCCCGCCACCTCTCCTGCTGCTGTTCCTGCCACTGCTCCTGCTGTTGTTCCTGGTGTGGTGGGTGAGACGGTGGCCGGTTCGGGGCGGGGTGTGGTGCCGGTGGCGCCGGTGAAGTTGTGGATTTGTCCTAATGATGATCTGGCGCCTGCGTTGGCGGATTTGCTGGCTGCGCACTGGCTGGATGAGCAGGAGCGTCAGACGTGTGGGCGGTTCTTGTTCGAGCGTGATCGTCGGCAGTATCTGGTGGCGCATACGTTGGTACGGCGGGCGTTGGCGTTGGAGGCCGGGCTTGCCGAGACGGACCTGGTCATCTGGCGTTCCTCGCGGGGGCGTCCGTTTTTGCGGCCTTCGCCGGGCGGGCTGCCGCGCGGTGGTGCGCATCTGGACTTCAATCTTTCCCATGCGGGTGGCTACAACCTGCTGGGTATTGTGCGCCGGCACCGTATCGGGGTGGATGTGGAGCGTCTGGACCGTGATGAGCAGGCGTTGGCGACCATTACGCAGACCTTCGCGCGCGCGGAGCGGGAGTGGGTGGCGGGTGCGCCGCCGGGCCGGTTGCGTGAGCGGCGGGTGCTGCGGCTGTGGACGCTGAAGGAGGCCTATGCCAAGGCGCGGGGTCTGGGTCTGGGGCTGCCTTTCGACGAGTTCTGTTTCACGTTGGACGACGAGCGTGGGGTGCGGGCGTTTTGCCCGCCGGCTGATGACCGGGGTGGCCGCTGGCGGTTTGTGGAGCTGGAGCCGGTGCCCGATGTGCTGGCCGCTGTCGCGGTGCCGGCCGATGACCAGCAGGATCCTGTGCTGCATCTGCATTACGGATTTCCCTGGAGCAGGGCGGCCGCCCGCCCTGTGGTGCTGCCCGATCCGGTGGGCGACCCGCCCGCCTGACCCACCCCCACACCCGCACCCGCCCCCGTCCCTGCCTCCGCCCCCGTCTCCGTACCCGTACCCGCCTCCGTCCCCGCCTCCGTCCCCGCCTCCGTACCCGCCTCCGTCCCCGTCTCCGTCCCCGTCTCCGTGCCCGTCTCCGTCCCTGTCTTGGTACCTGCCGGTGTCCCGGCCGCGGCTGCGGCCGGGACACCGGCAGGTGTGGGGTGGGGGTGGTTACGGTGTGGTGGCGGGGTGGGCCGGCTGGTGTGCGGTGTGGATGTCGTCCATGATCGCGGTGGTCAGGGCGGGGAGGCTGTGGTGGAAGTAGAAGTGGCCGCCGTCCAGGAGTCGCAGGCCCAGGTAGCGTTCGCTGTGGGCTGCCCAGCGGGCCAGGTCGGTGGGGTGGGCGGCGGGGTCGTGGGTGCCGCCGAACACGGATACCGCCACCGTCGCGGGCAGCGGCGGGGCGGGTGCCGGCTGCCAGTTGGCCACCAGGCGCAGGTCGGCGCGGATGACGGGGGCGAAGAATGCCCACAGGCCGTTGTGTTCGAGGACTTTGGGCGGGGTGCCGCCCAGTTGGGCCAGCCGCTGGCGCAGTTCGTCGTCGGATGCTTCGTGCAGCAGGGCCGTGGCGGGGCGGCTGCCCGGGCGGGGGGCGCCGCAGGCGGACAGGCCCAGCCAGAGGGGGGGTGTGCGGCCCTGGGCGAGCAGCCGGCGGGTGAGTTCGTGGGCGATGAGGGCGCCCATGCTGTGGCCGAAGAACGCGAAGGGCTTGGGTGAGGCGTCCAGGTCGGGGCCCAGCCGTGTCAGGAGGTGGCCGACCAGGGCGTCGCCGTCGGTGAGCGGTTCCTCGCCCCACCGGGTGCCGTGGCCGGGCGCGTCGATGGCCACCACGTCCCAGGTGGCGGGGAAGCGGGCGGCCCAGTGGTGGAACATCATGCTGGAGCCGCCGGCGTGCGGGAACACATACAGGCGCAGCCCGTCGGCGGGCGGGGTGCAACGGGCCGGATCCATCAAGGTGTTGTCCTTCTGCTCGGCTGCCCAGAAATGCCACCCTGCCACCGCCGCACGGCCCGCCGGGCCGGGTATCGCGCTGCCCGCCGGCCCGGCGGGCGGCCGGTCAGCGGCCGGTCAGCGCAATGTCAGCCACCCGCCCCGCCCCGCCCTGCCCGCAGTCGCTCCCGCAGCCGGGCGCCGGGTGAACGGCCGGCCGGTGGCCGTGCGCCGTGCGCCGTGTGGCGTGGTGGCCGTGCGCCGTCCGGCACGGTGGCCGTGCGCCGTGCGCCGTGCGCCGTGTGGCGTGGTGGCCGTACGGCGTGGTGGCCGTACGGCGTGGTGGCTGTGCGGCGTGGTGGCTGTGTGGCGTGGGCTGGTGGCTGGTGGTCGGTCAGTGGTGGGCGCTTTGCAGCCGGGTGAGGGTTTCCCACAGCACTGCGGGGGTGGCGAAGGTGTCCAGGGACAGGGCCTCGTCGACGAACCGTACGTCGTAGGCGTTTTCCAGGGAGCCCAGCAGTTCGACCGCGCCGAGGGAGTCCAGGCCGTTGTCGCGCAGGTCGGTGTCGGCTGCGAGCGGCTCGTCCTCGTCGAGGAAGGGCAGGTAGCCGCGCAGCAGTTCTTCGAAGTTCTGGTCCCACGCCATGGGTGACCCCACCTTTTCCTCTGGGTTTGTCTGTCGGTCGGTCGTTTGGTCGCCGCACCGGCCGCACCGGCCCGTGTGCCGGGTGTGCCGGGTGTGCTGGTGGTGCCCGCGTGCTGGTGTGTCCGTATGCCTGCGTCTGCGCGTCTGCGCGTCTCGCGTCTGTGCGCGTGTGCGTGTGCGTGTGTGTCTGTTCTGAGCCAAGCCCGGGCGGGGGCGGCGGGGAACCCTGCCGCCACCCCTAACTCCTTCCCCGACTCGTGGGCGGGGGTGGGGGGTTCAGATGTTTGCGGTGGGGTGGGCGAGGGCGGGGGTGGTGGTGTGGCTGGTGGGGCCGCCCAGGGCGAGGTCCATGGGCAGGTCGCCGCGGCCGCTGATGTGGAGTTTGCGGTAGACCTTGGTGAGGTGTTGTTCGACGGTGCTGACGGTGAGGTAGAGCTTCGCGGAGATTTCCCGGTTGGTCAGGCCCTGGGCGGCGAGGGTGGCGACGCGTTGTTCGGAGCTGGAGAGCCGGTGTTCGAGGCGGTCGTCGGTGGTGTCGTGGGGGCGGCCGCGGACGGTGTCGGCGAGTGGGGCGTCGGGCAGGATTTCCTTGCACAGGGTGGTGGCGCCGCATTCGCGGGCCAGGTTCCATGCGGCGCGTACGGTGGCGGTGCCTTTCATCGGGGTGTTGCCTTCGCTTTGGGTGTGCTGGCCGAGGTCGGCCATGGCGCGGGCGGTGGCCAGCCGGTCGCCGGAGCGGTGCAGTTCCTCGACGGCCTGTTCCAGCAGGGTGATGCGCCGGCTGCCTGCGCCGGGTGCGGCGGCCAGGGCCCGTTGGTGCAGGGACAGGCCGCGGACCCAGGGCCGTCGGGCGTCGGGCAGGGCGAGTTGTTGCAGGGCGAGGCGTTCGGCCTGCTGGGGGCGGCCCAGTTCGCGCAGGGCCTGGGCGGCGTCGGTGCGCCAGGGCAGGTAGGCGGGCCGGTCCAGGCGGCGGTGGGCCAGGATGCGGCCCAGTGCCAGGAAGTCGGCGAGGGCGGCCTGGGGCTGGTTGCCGGTGAGGTGGTGCAGGCCGCGGGCGCGCAGGAACGCCAGTCCGTGCAGGCTTTCCAGCAGGCCGGGCGGCAGGGGCCGGTCGCAGTGGCGGGAGGCTTCGGTGTAGTGGCCCATGGCGTCGTGGGCGCGGACCAGGACGGCGGTGGCGGCGTAGGGGAAGGCGCCGCTGTGCCGTTCGGGCAGCAGTGACAGTGCCTTCTCGGCGAGGGTGCAGGCGCCGGCCAGGTCGCCCAGGCGCAGCAGTGCCTGGGCGTGCACGGTGGCGAACACCGCGCTCCAGCCCGGTGCGCCGCGTTCTTCGGCGTCCTGGGCCAGGGCGCGGCTCCAGGGCACGGCCCGTTCGGGGTGTTCCGACCACAGCAGGCAGTGCAGTACCTGGACCAGGCAGCCCAGGGTTGCCTCGGTCAGGGTGGCCGAGCGCAGCAGCCGTTCGGCGGCCGGCGCCCCGGCGTCCAGCATGACGTCCAGGGCGGAGGCGCCTGTCTCCGTGCCCGGGTCGGGGGGCTGGGTGGTGGGGTCCGGTTCGCCCAGCAGGTGCGCGGCGGTGCTCAGCCGGCCCTGCAGCAGCAGTAACTGGGCCAGGGGCTGGGCGTGTTCGCCGGCCGGGGTGCCGGCGTCCAGTGCGGCGAGGGGGCCGGCGAGGCGGCGTTCGGCGGCGGCGGGGTTGACCCGCCAGCTCACCCGGGCCAGCCGCAGGGCGACCGCTTCGCGCTGTTGTGCATCCGCGCATCCGCGGTGGGCCAGTTCCAGCAGCGCCAGTGCCTGGGCGCCGTCGTCGTGGGCCAGCCGGCTTTCGGCGGCCTCGCACAGTACCTCGGTCTCGGCGGCGGTGGCCGTGTGCGGTCCGCTTTCGCAGGCGGCCGCGGCCAGCAGGTGCCGGGCGGCTTCCATGGCGGGGCGGCGGCGGTGCAGCAGGGCGGCTGCCCGGCGGTGCAGCGCGGCCCGCTGGGCGGGCGGGGTGTCGTGCAGTACCGCGGCGCGCAGGGCGGGGTGGCGCAGCCGCACCCCCTCGCTCAGGCCCGCCGCGGCCAGCGCGGCGAGCTGCTGGGCCACGGCCGGCCCTGTCAGCGTGAGCAGTTCGGCGATCTGCTGCTCGCCGGCGGCGTCCTGCAGCAGTGCGCAGGCGCGGGCGACGGCCAGGGCGCGGGGCCCGGCCCGGTGCAGGCAGGCGCCGACGGCCTGCGTGAAGGGGCCGCCCACCTCCACCTCCCGTCCGGGGGAGGGCTGTTCTTGCAGCAGGGCCCGCAGCAGCAGCGGATTGCCCCCGCTGGTCTCGTACAGGAACGCGGCGTCCGCGCCCCGGCCGGCCGCCTCGGCGAGCGCGGCCGCCCGCTGGGGGGTGAGCCGGCCCAGCACGATCCGCCGGAACGCGGGCTGGCGCATCAGTTCGGTGGTGAAGGCGTGCCGGGCCTTTTCGTGGTGCAGGCAGCCGGTGACGACCACCAGGATCCTGGCTGCCCGGGCGTGGCGGGCCAGATACTGCACGAAGCCCAGCGAGGCGTCATCGGCGTCGTGCACGTCATCGACGCACACCACCACCGGCGCCTGCGCGCTCAGCTCCCGCAGCCGCAGGCAGAACGCCTGCATGTCCTCCATCCGCGGCACCCCCGCCCCCGCACCCGCCCCGGCTGTTGCGCCGCCGTCGCCGTCGGTGGCGTCGTCGGTGGCGTCGTCCTGCGCCCCGGCGGGTGCGGCCGGTGCGGCCGGTGCGGGGGGCAGGGTGAGGCGGCGGTCGCCGCCCGCCAGCTGCCGCAGCACGCCCAGCGGCGTCGCGCGTTCGGCGGGCGTGCCCACCGCGCACAGCACCACCGCCCCGGCCGCGCCGGCCCGCTCGATCACCGCGTGCAGCACCGAACTCTTGCCGCACCCGGTGGGCCCCTCCACCAGCACCGTGCGCAACTGGCCCGCGGTGCAGTCCGCGAGAGCGTCGTCCAAGGCCCTGACCGCCGCTGTCGTACCGACCATCGTCATAGTCCCCCCGTCCTGCCCGGTCCACCCCTAACCTCCGCCAGCCTGCGCACGGCGCCTATAAGGGTGGTGGAGTGGCGGCGGAGCAGCCGATCAGGGGGGCGTACGGGCGTACGGCAGCAGACGGGAGCGGGGGCCGCGGGCCGGGGGGATCGGGTCGGGCCGGGGGAGGGGCGGGGAGGGTGGTCAGGGTTCGGCGCGCACCAGGCCCGCGTCGCGCAGTTCCTCCACCCAGATGTCCAGATCGGCGCGCGCGTTGGCGGGTGCGGTGTCCCACAGCGCGGCCAGCATGCGGGCGGCGGCGGCCACATCGCCGTCGTGCTGGCGCAGTGCCAGCCACATCGCCGTGCCCACCGGCCCGCACCGGAAGCGGCGGGCCGGGAGAGTCTGGGGCATCACCACGTCCAGGTGCCCGTCCGCGTCGACGCCGATCCTCAGGCCGGGCACCGGTCGAACACGCACACGCACCTCCAGCCCGTGGGCTGCCCACGGCTTTCCCGGCCCTTTTCCCGCCGCCCGTCGCACAATCATCCGGCCGGCACCGGAAAACAAAAAAGGAAGGGCTACCGGCATGCTGCGGCGGCGCGCGTATCGAATCCATCGTGAGGCGCCGCAGCAAGGGGTGGCAACAGGGCAACGCCCCCTACAACAGCGGCCGGGAGCGCCTGCCCGCTAGGGGGGTAGCAGCCGTGTGGCCTGTAGGGTCCCCCCTCCGGCAGCCCGCCGAAGGAATCCGGCCGATTCAATTCCCCAAACCGCCCGGAAATTGGCCGAATGGCGGCCCGGCCACAGGCCCGGAAAACCCGCGAAGAACGCCGGATTCTTTCCGCCCACCCGCATTCCGCCCCCCGGTCCCCGTCTCCGTCCCCCGGTCCCCGTCTTCGCCCCCGGCCCCGTATCCGGTTACGCCGCGGGCGCCCGGGGCGGATGCGGGCGGCCGCCCGGGCGCGGCTTTCCGGGCACCCCGCCCGCGCACCCCGCTCACTCCGCCCGGGCATCCCACCACCAGGACCGGGGAGCAGAGAGCGGAGAGTGGAGGCGAGGGCGGGGTGCGCGGGCGGGGCGGCCTCGAGGAGCGAACCCGGGCCCGGGCGGGTGGCTTTGGTTGCCCGGGCGGGCAGCAGTTGGGGCAGCGGTTGGGGCGGCGGCGGTTCCTCAGGTGCGGCAGTCGCAGCCGGGACGGCAACCGCACGCACTCTTCTTCGGCGGCCGCAGGCTTTGGGCCTGCCCGGCGTCGCGGCCTTCCTTGACCGCGAGAGCGGCGAGGGCGGCCAGACGGGGGTGGCGATCGGGTCGCCCAGGAGCAGCCGGGGGGGTGTTGAGGACCAGGCCCGCCGGCAGGGCGGCGGACAGGCAGGTGCACAAGCAGGGTCTGTGTGGAGGCCGCGACCGTGCGGGCGGAGGCGAGTTCGCGTCCGGCCCCGTGCGGGGCGGCGGACGGTAACGGCATCACGGCCAGGCCCGTGCCGCTGCGGCCCGGTGGGCCTCGGCTGCCGGATGCGTGGACAAAGGCCGGGCGGGCCGGGCGTGGCACCGGGGCGTGTGCCTCCGGCCGCGAGTGCGGGCCGGCCGCACCCTGCTGCCTTGCCGCACACCGCGCCGTGGCGTGCCGCCGTCGGCCCCTGCGCCCGGGGCGCTTGCGTACCGGCCCGGCCGACCGGCCCCCGGGGCTCGTTCCTGTGCGGGTGCGGGTGCGGGTGCGGGTGCGGGTGCGGGTGCGGGTGCGGGTCAGGGTTGTCTTCGGGGCCATCCGATGTCGTCGTCGTGCGGTCCGTCCTGGGATGGCCCCGGCCGGCCGCCGCCCTCCACGGAGGCAGCACGGCGGGCAGGAACCGAGTGCTTCATCAACGACTCCCGGGCGAGGGCGTGACAGCGCGAGGCGCCGCCGGCTTGGTGCTCGAGATGGTGCCCGGAGTCGTTGGAGGACCGCTTGAGGAATGCCTGACGACGGACCCAGGACCCGCCCGCGGCCCGCGGCGGGCCGCCGCTGCCCACCGCCGGTGCCGTAGGCTCGCCCCGCGGTGAAGCCCCGCGGGCCCTGCCGCCGCTCCGGCGGCACTCGAGCACTGCTGCAGTGGGGCGGGCCACGCTCGGCGCGGCAGCCCTCCTCCCGCGCCCGCGCGCATCACGCCCGCAGACGCTGCGGGGACGCCCGCAGCCGACACGGTTGACGCTGACGGGTGTTGACCCAATATCTTGAGCGCAAGCCCCGTCCTTCAGGTCGGGGTCAGCTCATCCTGAGACTGCTCTGACCTGCGTGTTTAATGTTACAAGTGGTCAACTCGCTTAGGGGGCGGGGGTGTTCCCGGTGCTGTCTGGCCGCAGGTACCGTCTTGCTCTTACTGACGAGCAGGCCGCGATGGTGGAGGAGTTCGGGAACATCTGCCGGTCGGTGTGGAACACCGGCCTCGACCAGCGGCGCCAGTACCGTCAGCGCGGCGGGTGGATGAACTATCCGCCGCAGTGCAAGGAGCTGGCCGAAGCCAAGCGCGAGTTCGAGTGGCTGAAGGCCGCACCCTCCCACGTGTTGCAGCAGACATTGAAGGACCTCGATGGGGCGTGCCGGGATCACGGGACGTTCAAGGTCAGGTGGCGGTCCAAGGCCCGCTGGTCGCCCTCCTTCCGCTTCCCCGCCGGGAACCTGATCACGGTGGAACGCCTGGGCCGGAAGTGGGGCCGGGTAAAGCTCCCGAAGCTGGGATGGGTCCGCTTGCGCTGGTCGCGCCCCCTCGGTGGTGAGATCCGCTCCGCCACGGTGTCCCGCAAGGCCGGACACTGGTTCGTGTCGTTCCTCGTGGACGACCAGGCCGTCACCCCCCAACAGCATGCGATGCCCGCCACGGCCGTAGGCATCGACCGTGGCGTCAAGGTCGCCGCGGTCACCTCGGACGGGGATTTCCACGACCGCGAGTTCATCACCGAGGGCGAGAGCGGCCGCTACCGGCGCCTGCAGAAACGCCTTGCCCGCACCAAACGCGGGTCAGCGAACCGACACAAGGCGATCGTGGCAATCAACCGGATCATGGGCCGGGTCACCGACAGGCGCAAAGACTTCTGCGCGCAGACCGCATCCCGGATCGTGGCGAAGAACGCCCTGGTCGTCCTCGAAGACCTCAAGATCCGTAACATGTCCGCCTCGGCCGCCGGCACCATCGCCGGACCGGGCGTCAACGTGGCCCAGAAACGGGGCCTGAACCGGGCGATCCTCGACAAGGGATGGCACCGCCTCGAACTCGCCCTCACCTCAGCGGCCCGCTACACCGGCACGGCCGTGGTGAAGGTCAACCCGGCGTATACGTCGCAGCGGTGCTCCGCCTGCGGCTCTGTCACCGAAGGAAACCGCGAGAGCCAAGCGGTCTTCGTATGCAAAGCCGCAGGCTGCGGACACACCGCGCATGCCGACGTGAACGCCGCAATCAACATCAAGGCCGCTGGACTAGCGGTGTCAGCCTGTGGAGACCTCGGCATCAGCCGGTCTGTGAAGCAGGAACCCGGCAACCGGGCGACCGGCCAAGCCACCTGAAAAAGGAATCCCCGTCCTTCAGGTCGGGGAGGAGGTCAACGTACCGACGACGCCGCGGCCACGGTGAGGGCCGGCCCGGCCGCCGTCCGCCGGCAGCTCGGCGCCCTCTTCCCCCGCACCTGACCCCCCGTCATGCCTGACCCCCCGCCACGCCTGGCCCCCACGCCAGACTCCCGCCAACGCTTGCCCCCGCCCCGCCTGACCTGCCGCATGGCCGGCGTGCTGCCGTGCCGGGCCCCGTTGTTGGGCGGGGCCGGGGTTTCAGGCGGCGTGTGCGAGGGCGGGTGTGGTGGTGGGGGTCTGCTGTGTCATCCGGCCGTGCATCCAGGTGACCTGTTGCCCTGTCAGGTGGGGGAGGTCCACCAGGGCGGCGAAGCGCCGGGTGTCCGTCTGCCGTGCTTCCGGCAGCGCGCATACCAGCCGTGGCCGGGGCAGGTTGCGGGTGCCCTTCATCCAGCGCAGGTAGCGGGCCGCTTCGTCCAGCAGTGGCTGGGTGCTGTCCAGGGTGAAGGTGGGGACGTGGGCGGTGCGCTGCAGGTAGTCCGCGCTCAGTGCGGCGCTGTCGCAGCGCAGCAGGACGACGTCCACGTCGTCGCGGCTGAGCAGGCTGTCGGTGAAGGCGGTGGCCCGGCTGCTCTCGACGAGCAGGACGGCGGGACGGATCGGGGTGGCGTTCATGACGTGCTCCTCAGGAACTCGGGACGCGGGGACGCGAAGGCGCGGGGGTGGGTCAGGGGCGGGTGAGGTGGTGCAGGCAGTGGGGGTAGGGGGCGGGGGGGCGGGCGGGGTGCCAGCCGGCGGGCAGGGGTGCGGTGGCCGGCCACAGGGCGTGGTGGCCGTGGGGGTGGGTGAGGACGTGGAAGGTGGCGGTTTCGTCGGTGAAGGGGTCGTCGGCGGCGGGGTGGTGGTGGATGCGGAGGTTGCCGGCGGCATCGAGGTGGGCGGCGTGGCCGGTGCGCCACATGAGGGTGTGGGGGCGGGGGTGGTGGGGGTCGGGCAGGAAGTGTGCGGCGGTGGCGGCGGGGTGGCCCAGGTAGCCGTGGGCGGTGCCGGCGCCGGTGATGTAGAGGCTGCCGGTGGCGCCCGGGGCCACGGGCTGCAGGTGGGCGTCGAGGATGCGGATGGCGTAGCCGGGGGCGGGGCGCGGGCCGTGGGGGGTGTGTTCGACCAGCAGGCGGCCCTCCGCCCAGCCCCCGCTGACCGTCAGTACGGTGTTCTCGGCTTGGGCCAGTGCGACCAGGGCGCCCAGGGCGTCGTCGGCGCCGCCCAGTACCGCGCGGGCTCCGCACTCGCGCAGCCAGCGCAGCACTTCGTGCGGCACGGCGTGGGTCAGGGCGGCTTCCGGCACGTGCACCCGGGCCCCGGACACCAGCGCGCCCAGCAGGTCCAGTGCGGCGTCCGCGTCGGGGTAGCCGCGCACCAGCCAGGCGGCGTCGGCGGGCTGGGCCAGGGTTGCCGCGGCCACCGGTGCGGCCCCGATGGCCACCGTGCCCTCGCGGCCCGCGGCCAGCACGACCGGGTCGCGTGCGAGCAGCGGGGTGATGCGGTCGTGGTCGGTGACGGGCCAGTGGCCGCTCGCGGGCCGTAGTTCGGCGGCCGTGTCCCGTACCAGCCGGGCCGCTCCGGGCACGGCGGGCAGCAGCAGGTCGGCGATGTCGTCGAGCAGCAGGACCACCGGGCGGGGGGCATCGGGCAGTCCCGCGGCGGGGTCGACGGGCAGGCAGGCGGCGCCGGTCTTGGCGGTGGCGAGGGCGGCGACGGCGAAGGCGGTGGGGCAGGACAGGGCGGTCAGGACGGTGGTGCCGGGGCCGGCGTGGTGGCTGATGAGGGCGTGGGCCAGCAGGTCGGAGCGGGTGTCGAGGTCGGTGTAGGTGAGGTGGGGCAGTGCGGGGGCGTGCGGGGCGCGCGCCACCTGGGCGGCGAACAGCTGCGGCACGGTGTGCGCGGGCAGGGGGGCGGGGCCGGCCTGCCAGCCGCCGCCGGCCGGCTGGTGCTGCCCGGCCAGCGGCAGCCGGCTCACTGCCGTGCCCGGCGCGCGCACGGCCGCCTCGAGCAGCGCGGTGAGCTGTCCGGTCAGGGCGGCGGCGGCGCTCTCGCCGGTGGTGTCGTGGCAGTAGGTGGTGCTCAGGGTGATGCCGGCGGGCCGGCCGTCGGGCGTGTGGTGCTCGCTCAGCGCCCAGGCCACATCGGCGGCGGGCTGCGGCAGTTGAGCCGGCTCGGGCCGGATGCTGAGGCCTGCGGCCTCGAACGCGCCGCAGGTGTCGGGCAGCAGTGTCAGGGCGAAGCCGCCGGGGCGGGCCAGCGGCGCGTCGGGGGTGCGGTAGGCGGCGAGGTCGGCGGCGCGCACCCGGTGCAGCAGCCCGGCGAAGGAGGGATCGCCGCCGGCATCCACGGTCAGGGCCAGCGTGCGGGCGTGCGCGCCGACGGCCTGCTGCAGGGCGGGGGTGTGACGGGCCGGGGCGGGCGCGGCGACGGTGAGGGGGCCGGCGGCGCCCAGCCGGGTCAGCAGGGCGGCCAGCGCGGCGTGCACCACCATGAACACGCTGGCGCCGTGCTCGGCGGCGCAGCGGGCCAACTGCTGGTGCAGGCCGGCGTCCCAGTCCCGCTCCATGCGGCCCGCACTGCCGCGCCCGGCCGGCGGCAGCGGCGGCCGGCCGGGCAGCGGGGTGGGCGCCAGGTCACCGCACAGCGCCCGGGGCGCGGGCTCCGCGGCATTCTCGGCCGGGTGAGGGGCGGCGCCGGCGGCGTGGACGGCGTAGCAGCGGGCGAGGCCGGCGGCCAGCGGCAGCAGTGACCACGCGTCCACGGCATCGGCGGGCAGGGCCAGTTCGAGCAGGTGGTCATCGGCGGCCGACGCCCGCAGCCGGGTGCCCGCCGCGCCCAGCCGGGAGTGGCGCAGCGCCGGATGCCGGCGGCCCAGGTCGGCCAGGGCCAGGTGCAGAGCGCCGGTGTCCAGGGGGCCGCGCAGCCGCAGCGCCAGCAGCGCGCTGTCGCTGTCCGCGGCGCCGGGACCGGTGCGCGCGGCCGGCACATCCCCGGCCAGCACGGCGAACGCGGCGGGCGTGGGCGCCTGGCGCAGGGCGACGGCGTCCAGCTCGGTGCCGAGCACCTGCCGGACGCGGGCCAGCAGCCGGGCACCGTCCAGCAGATCACCGCCCAGGCCAAAGAAGTCACCGTCCGCCGCCACCTCGCGCCGCGGCAGACCGAGCACCTCGGCGAACAGGCCGCAGACGATCTCCTGCAGGGGAGTGCCGGGCACAGCGCCGGGCCGGGTACGGGTGTCGGGTGCGACGAGACCGGTGAGAGACATCGACGGGCTCCTTACGGCAACAGCTCCAACGTGGCAAAACCTTGCCAAGATGTTGGCAACACCTGTCGGAGGATCGGTGTCGGACCGCTGGAGCCGCACTGGAACCGCAGGCCGGCGGACCCCGCCGCGCAGCACCCGCCGCGCGGCGCCCGCACCCGGCAGCAGGACAACCCGCGGCAACAGCCGCTGTTTTCCCTCTCCGAGAACCCCTGCGAAGCAGCCGCTTTCCGCACCCCGGCCGGCGCGCCCGGCGCAGACGGAAGGGGAAGGGGAGGGGGCGCTGCCGCGGCGGCCGCCTGACGTGTGTGCGGGGGAGGGGACAGTCAACAGGCCGCCGGCCGGGGCGCGTTGGGGAAGGGTGGGGCGAGGGCGGGACGGGAGAGGTGTGCCCGCCGCCCGGGAGGGTGTGCCGGGTACGGCAGCGCCCGGCGCCCCGGGCCGACGGCCCGACCTGCCGGGGCGGGGCGGGAATGCTCCCCGCCGTGCGGAACCGAAGGGGCAGCGGGCCGCGGACACACGGCGTACGGAGTGCGCGCACGGAGTACGACGCACGGCGCGTGGCGCATGCGGGCCGGACCCGGACGCAGGTGTGCCGGCGGTGCCGGCGGTGTCGGTGTCGTTCTGGGCTGCCGCCCGCGGTGGAGGTGAACACCGGGGCCCGGTGGGGGAGTCGGCGCGGCCCGCCGGGGCATCCGCAAGGCGGCGGGGCCGGCCTGGCCCTCACGCCGCATCCCGCGGAAGGGGGCCTGCCGCGGCCGCCGGTCCGCTACGCGCACACTGCGCGCGCTGTATGGGCCCTGTGCTCCCGAAGCTGCCGCGAAGTGACAAGTAGCTCTCAGTAGCCAGGGCTGTGATCAGTCACCTCGTACCGCAGTCGACCGTCAAACCCGCTGCCGTCGTCGCTGGCGGTCGTCATGTTGTCGTCGGTGCGCTGTTGGTTGCTTCGGGGACGTAGCCGCAGAATTCCGGGGTGCACTCGGCCTTGTGGTCCCGGCCCCAGAGGTAGGCGTCGCGCTCGGTGGATCGGGCGCGGTGAGCAAGGCGAAGTTGTTGCCGCCGGGACAGCGTCGAGGGCAGCGCCGTGAAGGTCTCCGGGAGAACGGCGACTATGCCGCTCACCTGCTCTCCGTCGCGCATGCGCAGCAGCGCGGTGCACTGCCACCAGCCGATCTCGGCATCGCTGATCGGGGTGCCGGGCCAGTAGTACGACGCCGGGTTCGGCAGCAGGTAATGGACGCCGTCGGGATCCAGGTGGGCTCGGAGCCACGGTTCTCCTCCGCCCAGGCCGAGCCGGAGCCGTCGTGCCTCGTCGTACAGTGCGCAGACGGTTTCGGTGTCGAGGGGCTTGAGGACGTTCGCCGCTGCGGGCAGCGGCTGGCGTCCGGCAGGGGTCCTGACGGGCCAGCGCCCGAGCACGAATCCGGCCCACTGCCGCGGTGTCATCGGTGACGGACCCTTACGGCGCTCCGGCAGGGGCGGGGGCGGCATCCAGGTTTGTCCCGCTTGTTCGATGTGGCGCAGTATCCACGCCTGCCCCTTCGGGCCGGCGGTGTGAAGAGCGCCGCGGTCAGTACCCTGACGCGGTGACGACCGACACCGCCTTGTCGAGGGCCATGAGCCGCACCGTCGACCCACCGCTGTGCCCGCTACCCGATCGCGTTGCAGAGCTCCTGATCGAGCTGGGAAGTCCGCCGCGGCTGGCAGCCCACCTGCGGGCCGTCCACGATGTCGCACACCAGCTGGTCGACTGGATGGGAAGGCGCTACCCGGCCGTCCCCTTCGACCGCGAGGCGGTGCTCTTCGGCGCCGCGACACATGACATCGGGAAGACCGTGCACATCTCCGAGCTCTCTGGGCCCGGTGCGGCGCACGAGGAGGCTGGACAGGCTCTTCTGCTTGGCCGCGGCGTCAGCCCGGAGCTCGCCCGCTTCGCCGCGACACACGCGTCGTGGACAGAGCCTGGTGTCGTCTTGGAGGACCTCCTCGTGAGCCTCGCCGACAAGATCTGGAAGAACAAGCGCGTCTCCGACCTGGAGGACCTCGTCGTTGCCCGGCTGGCCGAAGAAACCGGCCGGGAGGCATGGGAGGAGTTCATCGCACTCGACGAAGTCCTCTCCCGCATCGGCGATGCCGCTGACGGTCGCCTGGCGTTCCAGGGATCCTTCCCAATCCATGCCTGACAGAAGAGGGGGCAGCACACCGTGACGATCAGTCCCGACGGCCCCAGCCAGACGCCCAGCATCCCGCCGAGGCCGCTACTTCCCGATCTCGCAGCGGCCCGCAAGCTCGGATCTGCGGCGACAGTGGAAGCGCGCTGGCAGCAGCTGCTGCTCGTCTGGCAGTGGCATCACATGCGGCACGAGATCTTGAAGCCGGGCACTGCCTACCCGGGCATCGTGCCCCTGATTGAGGCGGCCGGAGCGGAACCGCAGCTGCGGCAGCTCTACCCTTTCACCAGCCATTACAACCTGAACTTCAGCAGCTTCACGAGCTACCCCTGGTCAATCCAGGTGCCGTCGGTAGACCCGCTGCATGACGGGCAGTTCCGCGTCCGCCGCCCTCGTAGTGCCGAGGTCCTCGGGTTCGCACGCACCGCGGACGCCGCGGTGTCCCTCGTCGTCGGCAACCTCCCCTCGGGGCTCGGCCCGGCCGTCGCCCACGAGCAGACCGGCCGCTGACGCGGACCGGACGAGCTCTATGACATCCGGCGCCATGACGTGAGCGCGAGCGGCACCGTCGGCCCGCGTCAGCCCGGAATCGCGACCGCGCTGCTCCGTCATGAGTCACATCGCGTCAGGCGTGGAACTGGCCGTTGCGGTACTCCTCGTGCGGCAGCGAGTCCCATTCGGTATACGCGCCGTCGCGCGTCACCATGAACAACGGACGCGATCGAAGGACATGCCCGACTCGTTGCCCGCGCATCACGACCCCGGGATCAGCCGGTCCTGCGTAGCCCTCGGGCGTGTAGCGGAAGTGCCCGTCCACTGTCTCGGCATGCGCGATCGCGTCGCGCTCCAGCTCCGACAGGTCTCTTCCGACCAGCGTGAGTCCGTCGTGCGCGACCTGGGGGCCGTGCACGGCGTCGGCAGCCACGCAGAACAACCCCGCTGCTTGGCTCGCATAAGCCGTGACGGCAGGCGCAGAAGGAGCCACGCCGCGACGGTGGACCTCGATCTTCCACGTCGGCGAGAAGACCGCGGGGCCCGCTGGACACTCGCTGACGCTCGACTGGCCGAGCACCTCAGCCGCCTCGACCACTTCGTCGACGGTCATGCCGAACCGGAGTGGTCCGACCCCGACGGCCGGCGCATAGGGCCACTCGTCCCGTTCGGCAACTCTGGCATCGGCTTCGGTGTTGAACGGCATAGTCGCCCCTCTGGAGACAGCTGAGACTTGCGCCGATTGAACAGGCAGAGAACGAAAGGATCTCGTCCTCGGCCACCAGGTCGTCCAACCGGGACCGGGAGGCCGCGGACAACCGCTCCACCGTTGTCGCGCAGAACCTCTCCTCGAAGGTGTTCACCGCCGAGGCGACCAGACGCGTCACCCTCGCCGGCGCTGGCGGTTCCAAGCGGTCCTTGCGGCACCGGGCCACCACCGCCTCGGCCAGCCGGTCCCGGTTCAGCTCCACCGGGCACAGCTCCGCTGCCAACCACTGCGCACGCTGGACCTGGTGCTCCCGCGTGCACTCGCGGAACCCGAACGCCGCGCGGATCTCCATCCGATGCCGCTTGATCGCCCGCCCGGACCAGTCGTAGACGCCCCACTCCTCAGTCGGCATCACCTGCTGGGCCACGTACGACACCGCGGCCGCCGGGACCTCCACGGCCTCCTCCGGGAAACGCGCCTCCACCTCGAAGAACTTCAGAAGTAGCGCGAAGCCCAGCCGGTTCGCCCCCGACTTGTTCCGGAGCCGGTCCTGGTCCTCCTCCAGCAGAGTCCAGACCTCGATCAGGTCCTCCGGTTCCCAGTCCCGACGCGCGCGACCACGGTGACGTGAGCACAACACAGTCAGGAGCAGAACGCAGGAAACCGGTACAACAGGACGTCAGATCGGCTACAGAGAGCTACTTGTCACTTCGCGGGAGCTTCGGGAGGGCAGGGCCGTATGCCGCAGCTCGTGCCGTGCCGGGCCTGCCGCGCCGGCCGGGAACGGCCGAAGCCCCCGTCGCGGCGCGGTGGCCGGCGGGGGCTTCTCGGTTCGCTCGCGCGTTCAGGCGCGGGGCGGGCGGTGGGTCAGGCGACGGCCCAGGGGCTGGGGCTGCGTCCCCGGCTGCCGGGGGCGGCGGGCAGGTCCATGTCCCAGGCGGGCTGGAGTGCGGCGGACAGGACGCCCCACAGCTGGCCGGCCGTCAGGGTGCGTACCGGGACGGTGACCTGGCCGGCGAGGCTGACTGCGAAGACCGACTCCAGGGTGCTGACGATGCCGATGAGTGCCAGGGAGTCCAGGCCGTAGGTCTCCATCGGGACATCCGCGGCGGGTGCCTTGTCCTTGCCCAGGCCGGGCAGGCCCTGCCGGAGGATGGTCTCGAACTTCGCGTTCCACGGTGTCTGCGCCATGGGGCGGACTTCCTTCCGGCTGCCGGGACGGACCGAGCGGTCCGTGCACCCACCGTGTCGCCTCCTGCTCAAGCCGCCGTGGACGGGCACTCGGGCCCTCCGCACGCTCAGACCGCAGCAGTGGCGGGGGCGACGGGCCAGCCGATGCCGCCGTTGGTGGTGGCCGGGGCGATGGGCCAGCCGATGTCGCCGGTGGCGGAGGCCTGGACGGCGGTGGCGGGCGCGATGGGCCAGCCGATGTCGCCGGTGGCGGAGGCCTGGACGGCGGTGGCGGGGGCGACGGGCCAGCCGATGCCGCCGTTGGTGGTGGCGGGCGCGATGGGCCAGCCGATGTCGCCGGTGGCGGAGGCCTGCAGGGCCGTGGTGTGGGCGGTCGGCCAGCCGATGGCGTCCGCGGTGGCCGCGGAGCCGATGCCGCCGGTGGTGAACAGGGCGGTGGCGACAGCGGCGGCGGTGACGCAGATGCGGGCGATGTTCTTCATGGCCGGACTCCCTTGTGACAACTTGTGTGTTCCGTGTTGGCAACCTCTTGCCAAGAAGCTTGGCAACACAGGCTTGGGAATCCCTCGGCATTCGCTCGGGATCCGCTCAAGAAGGCGGAAAGGAAGCCCAGTTCGGGCGGCCAACACCCCGGATCCGTCACCGCCTAACCCCATCTGAGCTGCGCATTTCCCGGAGTTGGCACATGCGGGCATGCTTTGGCAAGTCCTGGCAAATCTGCCGGATGAAACCCGGATCGGGGAGGAAAAACAGGGCCCGGCACCGCACCGGGCGTTGCCAACGGTGCGGCCGGCCGGGGTGCGGCCGGGCACCGGCACACAGCCGTACCCCGCAAGGAGACCGCGGGAGACCGCGAGGGAAGGCGGGGAAGGCGGGGGGAGGGCGGTATGCCGTGAGGTCGCCGGAGCCCGGCCGGTGACAGGCTTTTCAGGAGGTCACCGGGGTGCCGGTTAGGGTGCGGGCATGACGACGCAGGCGTATCTCTCCGAACTGTTCTCGCTTCAGGGCCGGGTCGCCGTGGTGACCGGCGGCAGTTCCGGTATCGGCCGGGTCATTGCCGGGGCCCTGGCGCGGGCGGGAGCGGGCGTTGTGATCGTGGCGCGTCAAAAGGCCCAGCTGGCCGATGCGGTGGGCGAACTGGAGGCGGCGGGCTGCCGGGCGGCCTGGGTGAGCGCCGACCTGGGCAGCCGCGAGGGGGTGCGTGCGGCGGCCGAGGAGGTGGCCGGGGTGTTCGGGGAGCCCGACATCCTCGTCAACTGTGCCGGGATCAACCTGCGGCCGCCGATGGGCGAGTTGGACGAGGAGGTGTGGGACACCACGATGGCGGTGAACCTTGAGGCGCCCTATCTGCTGGGACAGCGCTTCGCCCCCGGCATGGCCGAACGCGGCTTCGGGCGGATCATCCACGTCACCTCCCAGCAGGCGCACCGGGCGTTCGCCCAAAGCGGCGCCTACGGCGTCTCCAAGGGGGCGCTGGAGTCACTGGCCCGTTCCCAGGCCGAGGCCTGGTCGCCGTACGGCGTCACCTGCAACACGCTCGTGCCGGGGTTCGTGCTGACCCCGCTCAACGCGCGGCTGGCGTCCGATCCCGAGGCGGTGGCGGCGCTGGCCGCGCGCACCCTGGTGGGACGCAACGGTCTGGCCGAGGACTTCGCGGGCGCGGCGGTCTTCCTCGCCGGCCGCGGCGCCGCCTACATCACCGGGCAGGCGCTCTTCGTCGACGGCGGATTCTCCGCCCACTGACCGCCCGCCCGCCGTACGGCGCCACCACCGGCCGCGCCTCCATCCGCTCCGGGCGCGTCCCCTGACCGGCAGCCGGCAGCCGGCAGGGACGGGTCCGGCGGGCCAAGACGCCCTGCACCAGGACACCTTGCACCAAGCAGGTTGCGCGCGGCGCACGGCGGCGATACGGCCCGCGGCAGCGCCCGGCCCTGCTGGTGGTTCCGGCTATCAGCATCAGCACCAGGTTCAGGAACAGCCCCAGAAGCAGGGTGCCCAGCACCGCGCCGGCGATGGAGCCTGCGGCCATGATCGTGGTGGTGGCTCTTGCTGCGCGCCTTCGACCCCGCGGCGTTTGGCCGTGCGACGGTCGTGGCGGCGGTTTCCGTCAGCGCCGGGCCAGCGGAAACCAAGCCGCAGTTCCTCAGACATGAAACTCGGCAGATGGGCAGGTGGCGCATGACAGGGACGGCAGCGGCGGGAGCCAAGGGAGGTGCGGCGGGGGCACGGCGCGTGCTCGCCCCACTGGCGTTGGCACAGTTCATCTGCAGCTTCGCCGGATCGAACATGAACGTGATGATCAACGACATCAGCGAGGACCTGGACACCACCGTGCAGGGTGTGCAGGTCGCGATCACGATCTTTCTGCTGGTGATGGCCGCGTTGATGATCCCGGGCGGGAAGCTGACCGACAAGTGGGGGCGCAAGCGCTGCCTGCTGGCGGGTCTCGTGGTCTACGGGGTCGGGGCGGTGCTCAGTGCGGCCTCGCCGGGGCTGGGCGTGCTGATCCTCGGCAACTCGATTCTGCAGGGTGTGGGTACGGCGCTGCTGATCCCGCCGGTCTACGTCCTGACCACGCTGCTGTTCACCGACATGGCGTCCCGGGCGCGTGCGTTCGGCGCGATCATGGCGATGGGCGGCGTCGGGGCGGCCGCCGGTCCGCTGATCGGCGGGCTGATCACGAGCGCGATCAGCTGGCGGGCCGCGTTCGTGTTCCAGGCGCTGGTGATCGTGGTGATCGTGGTCCTCAGCCGTCGGCTCGCCGATCCGCTGCCGCCCGACCCCGCCCGGCCCTTCGACATGGTCGGGGCCGTGCTGTCGGCGGCGGGCCTGGTGCTGCTGGTGACCGGCATCCTGGCCGTCGACAACAACGGCTGGCTGGCGCTGGGCCTGCTGCTGGCCGGCGCACTTGTGCTGACCGGCTTCTTCGTCTGGGTGCGCGGCCGCGAGCGCGCCGGCCGGGAGGCGCTGCTGTCGACGGACCTGTTCCGCAACCGCACCTCCAACCTCGGCCTGGTCACCCAGAACACGCAGTGGCTGATGCTGATGGGCGTCTCGTTCACCGTCGCCGCCTACCTGCAGGTCGTCCGCGACTACGACGCGATCGAGACCGGCGTCATCTTCACCGCCGCGACCCTCGGCATCCTCGCCTCCTCACTGGCAGCCGAGAAGCTGGCCCGGCGCCGCACACAGCGCACTCTCATCATGGCGGGCTTCGTCGTGACGACCGCCGGCATCGCCGTGCTGCTGGTCCTGGTCGCCTGGAAGCCCGGCCCCTGGGCGTTCGCCCCCGGCCTGCTGCTGATCGGACTGGGGCTGGGAGTGATGCTCACCCCGTCGGTGAACGTGGTCCAGTCGTGCTTCCCCGAGACGCAGCAGGGCGAGATCTCCGGCCTGTCGCGCAGCATCTCCAACCTCGGCTCCTCACTCGGCACTGCCGTCGCGGGAACGATCCTGGTGTCAGGGCTCAGCAAAGGCGCCTACGCTGCGGCGATGGCGGCGCTCGCGGTCGTGGGCCTGGGCGGGCTGCTGGCCGCGGCACTCCTGCCGCGCGTCGGCAGGCCCCGTGCCGCCGGAACCGGGACGACGAGACCGCCGAGGGGGCCGCAGCATTGAAGGCTCCCCTTCCTGAAGGGAGGGGATTGTCCACCCTCCAGGGCTGAGCGGGGATTTACGGCTCAGGCTGCCTCTGGGTCCACCGGACCAGGAGGTCTTGCGCCCTCAGCACCGTCCGGGTTCCAACCTGCCCGGACCAGCATCACGCGGGCGGAGTTCTTGTCCCTGGGGGACACGGCTGCGCACACGGTGCAGGTATACGTTCT
>NZ_JBEXDZ010000131.1:0-26425 GCF_040606085.1 Streptomyces sp. NPDC005485
ACGAAGGCCCCGGTCAACCGACCGGGGCCTTCGTTCTGCGGAGCGGACGACCAGGTTCGAACTGGCGACCTCAACCTTGGCAAGGTTGCGCTCTACCAACTGAGCTACGTCCGCACTGCGCCGTGGCGCGAGGCCAACTATACCCAACCTCGCTCCCGTGCGAGACGCACTGCCGTGTGCCGGTTCTCCGCTCCGAGCTTGGAGGCGGCGGACGACAGATAGTTCCGTACGGTCCCCTGGGACAGCGCGGCCCGCTCGGCGATCTCCGAGACGGGCGCCCCGTCGGCGGCGAATTCGAGCACCTCGGCCTCGCGCGCGGTCAGCGGCGAGTCCCCGGCGGCGATCGCGTCGGCGGCCAACTCGGGGTCCACATAACGGTTTCCCGCGTGCACGGTACGGATGATCTCCGCGAGCCGCTGCGCGCTGACCGTCTTCGGGACGAACCCTCGCACACCTGCCGCAAGCGCCCGCTTCAGATGGCCGGGGCGCCCGTGACTCGTCACGATCAGTACCCGGCACGCGGGCAGTTCGGCCCGCAGCGATGTGGCCACCCTCACACCGTCCGCCCCCGGCATCTGCAGATCGAGGACGGCGACGTCGGGAGCGTGCGCCCGCGCCATCGCCAGCGCCTCCGGGCCGGTGGCCGCCTCGGCCACCACGACCAGGTCGTCCTCCAGCGCCAGCAGCGCGGCAAGCGCGCCCCGGATCAGATGCTCGTCGTCGGCGAGGAGAAGGCGTACGGGCCGCACGGGCTCCCCGGCCGGTACCGGCTGTACGGGGGTCGTCACGACGCCACCTCGCTCGCCGGAAGAAGGACGGACCCCGGTTCCCCCACGCTCTCGGGCAACGGCACCTCCGCCGTGAGCCGGAACAGCCCCTTCCCGGCCGGCCCCGCCCGCAGCTCCCCGTCGATCGCCGACAACCTCTCCCGCAGCCCCGCGAGCCCGGAGCCCCGGCCCTCCCCGGGCCCCCGCACCCCGTCGTTCTCCACCGTGAGCACGACCCGCCCCTCCGCCACCCGCAGGGTTACGGTGCAGCGCTCGGCGTCCCCGTGCCGCAGCACGTTCGTGGCCGCCTCCCGCACCACCCAGCCGAGCGCCGACTGCACCCCGGCGGGGAGCCCGGCGGACTCCCCGGTCACTTCGCAGGTGATCCCGGCGGCCCTCAACACGCCCTGTGCGCCGGTGAGTTCGGTGTCCAGGTCGGCTTCCCGGTATCCCCGTACGACCTCGCGCACCTCCCGCTGCGACTCCCGGGCGATCCGCTGCACCTCGATCATCTGGTCCACTGCCTCGGGCCTCTCCCGCCGCGCCAGTTGCACGGCCAGCTCGCTCTTCAGCGCGATCACCGCGAGGTTGCGGCCCATCACGTCGTGCAGGTCGCGCCCGAAACGGAGCCGTTCCTCGGCGACGGCGAGTCGGGCGCGGGTCTCGCGGGCCTCGTCGAGCGCGTAGACGGCGTTGAGCAGCCAGACGGAGAAGAGCGAGGTGAAGGCGAGGAAGCCGGCGCCGACCAGCACGACGACGGCTGCGGCCAGGGCGGTGGAGCCGGGCATGCCCAGCGGGAACGCCGTGATTCCGCCGCCCGCCGCGAAGCCGGTCACCACCGCGAACACGCGCCGTCGGTTGCGGATGCCGAGCGCGAGGGTGCCGGCACCGAAGCTCAGTACGCCGCCGAAGAGCGAGCCCGCGACGGTGTCGACGCCGTCGGTGTCGGGGCCCCGTTCAGCGAGCCCGATCGCGGCGATCGCGAGCAGCGCGGTGACCGCCCCGAGCATGATCAGGAGCCGTACGGGCTGTTCGCGGCGGCCGCGGGTCCAGTCGATCGCCCGGGACGCGGTCACGGCGCAGCACAGCGCGTGCACGCCCACCACCAGCAGCAGCCAGCCCGAGAGAGGTGTTCCGACCTGGGAGAAGGCCGGCAGTCCGAACGCGGCGACCTCGATCACGGCGAAGAAGTGGAACGACCAGCGTGTGTATGTCTCGACCTGCTGCGCGGTGCTCTTGCGCCGCCACCAGTTGCCCGGTCTGCTCATGCCCCGCCCCTGTGTACGTGCTCGCTCACCGCCGCGGCTCCCAGCGGAACCACCGTCGTACAGCAAACACGGCGACGACCGTCCAGGCCACTGCCGTGCTGACGGCGCCCAACGCCTCGTACGGGGAGAGGCCGCCGCTCCAGCCACCGCCGCTCCAGCCGGCCCGGAGCAGCCGGATCGCCGGGGAGAGCGGCAGGAGTTCGCAGAAGGAGGCGACCCGGTCGGGCAGCACCTCGGGAGGCAGCGCGATGCCCGAGCCGAACATGGACACGAACAGCACCGGCAGCGCGGTGACCTGCGCGCTCTCCACGGTCCTGCTGAAGCTCGCGGTGAGCGCCGCCAGCGCGGCACACAGCACGAGGCCCAACAGCAGCCCCAGGACGGCCAGATGGGGCGCGCGAGGCGCCGGGGCGTCGAGCAGTGCGGTGCAGCCGACGGCGAGCAGCAGGGACTGCAGGAGGCCGAGGGTGGCGGCGGGCAGCGCGGCGCCGGTGAGGATCTCGTGGTCGCCGAGTTCGCCGGTGCGCAGCCGTTTGAGGACGAGTTCCTCGCGGCGGGCGACGTAGACGCTGACCAGCGACGAGTACACCGTGAAGAGCAGGGAGAAGCCGATCGCGGCGGTGAGCATCACCGTGCCGACGGTGAGGCCCTCGGCCTTGAGGTCCAGCCCCTCGACCGCGGGCCGCACGCTGAACGGCACCGCGAGCGGTACGAACAGCGCCGTGACCATCGCGCCCTTGTTGCGGCTCAGCAGGGTCAGCTCGGCCCGCGCGAGGGCGCCCAGCCGGCCGGCCGGGGTGGTCACTGTCATCGTGCTCGCTGTCACCGCGCTCATGCCACGGCCTCCTTCTCGGTCATGGTGTCCGCGGCCCCCTGCCGTCCCGCCGCCTCCCGCGCGATCCGCAGGAAGGCCTCCTCCAGCGAGGCGGCGCGCACATCGAGTCCGCGCAGTTCGACACCGGCCCGCTCGGCCCACACCAGAAGCGCGGTGGCGGTGCGTTGGAGTTCGTTGGTGCGCAGCCGGACCGTGCGGCCGGACGTGTCGTGGCCGCTCACGCCGAGCTCGGCGAGGGGCGGCAGGTCTCCGACGAACCAGCCGTCGGGCAGTGCGAAGGAGATCCGGGACGGCTGGGAGGCGGTCACCTCGGTGAGCGTGCCGGAGACGGCGATGCGCCCCTCGTGGAGGATCGCCAGCCGGTCGGCCAGCTCCTCCGCCTCCTCCAGGTAGTGCGTGGTCAGCAGCACGGTCGTACCGTCGTCGCGCAGCTGCCGTACCAACTCCCAGGTCTCCCGGCGCCCTTCGGCGTCGAGCCCGGTCGTCGGCTCGTCGAGGAAGAGGACCTCGGGGCGGCCGAGGAGCGCGAGCGCCAGGTCCAGGCGCCGCCGTTCGCCGCCGGACAGCTGCTTGACCCGTACGCGGGCCCGCCGCTCCAGGCCGACCAGCGCCAGCGCCTCGTCCAGCGGCCGGGCCCCGCTGGTGCAGCCCGCCCACATCCGTACGGTCTCCGCGACCGTCAGCTCGGAGGGGAAGCCGCCCTCCTGCAGCATCACGCCGATCCGGGGCCGTACGGCTGCCCGTTGCGTGTACGGATCGTGTCCGAGGACGCGTACGCGCCCGGCGGCCGGGGGCGCGAGCCCTTCCAGCAGCTCGACCGTCGATGTCTTGCCGGCGCCGTTCGTGCCGAGGAGCGCGAAGACCTCACCACGGGCCACCGAGAACGTGACTCCGCGCACAGCCTTGAATTCCCCGCCGCGCCCCGCGCCTCCGCGGCCGTCTCCCCCGTACACGCGCCGCAGGTCAGTGACCTCAATCACGTCGTCGTGCTCGTTGCTGTTCATGAAATCAGCGTCCCCGCGGACGGGACCCGGCAGCAGTGCGCGGTGTCATCACTCCCCATGACAAATGTCAGAGAGCACGGCCGTCGCGGAGATCGCGCGCACGAAAAAGACCCCGGTCGATGACCGGGGTCTTTCTTCTGGAGCGGACGACCAGGTTCGAACTGGCGACCTCAACCTTGGCAAGGTTGCGCTCTACCAACTGAGCTACGTCCGCATTGCCTCCGACCAGCTCTCACTGATCGGCGCGAGCACCACCTTACCTGATCCAGAAGGATGCCCGGTAAGGGATGCAGAGCGGGTGACAGGAATTGCACACTGCGCCTTCCCCCTGGAAGGGGGATGTTCTGCTACTGAACTACACCCGCGTGACTCCGTGAGGTTCGGCTTTTCGGCCTGGCCCCTCGGCGTGTTCCAGACTCTAGCTGACCAGCGGGGGGTGAGCGCAAGTCGACTGTCCTCAGGGGCGGATGGCCGGGCCCTGTGAAGGGCCCGGCGCGGCTCCGCCGGGAGTCGGCCGGCGTCGGCCGGTCCGTCGACGGGTCGGCCGACAGGCGCTTCGGCCGACGCGTCAGTGCGCCTCGGCGAACGCCTCGTAGACCTTCTTGGGGATGCGGCCCCGCGGCGGCACGTCCAGCTTGTTGGAACGGGCCCAGGCGCGGACGGCCGCCGGGTCGGGGGTCAACGCGGTGTGCGTGTACGCCTTCCCGGACTTCGACTGCTTGCGGCCTGCCTCGACGTACTGGGCGAGGGCCGTCCGCAGTTTCTTGGCGTTGGCTTGATTCAGGTCGATCTCGTACGACTTGCCGTCCAGACCGAAGGCGATCGTCTCCGCCGCTTCTGAGCCGTCGATGTCGTCGGAGAGAGTGACCACGACACGCTGCGCCACGAATATCGGTCCCTTCGTGCGGCACCTCCGCGATCACACCCCATGACGTGCTGAGACGTCATGAAGATGTCGGAGAGATGTCGACTGTCCGGCTGTTATTGAGGAAAGTATCGGCTATTGCCAATTCATTTGTACAGTGCCTGGCATTGCAATGTGAAGACCGACTAAATCCCTCCGCGTGTCCCGGCGCAATGGACTTCCACCGGTCTTCCGGGATTTTTCCCCGAATTTTCCGTGAAGGTACCCCCGCTGACGCGTGTTGGTGATGACGGTCACGTAGGAAGCTACGAATCTACGCGAGTAGAAATTTTGTGCAGGTAGTCTGAAGGAACCTGCTCAGCACCACACACCGGGAGTGCCAGTGGCACGCGTCGTAGTCGACGTCATGCTCAAGCCGGAGATCCTCGACCCCCAGGGCCAGGCGGTGCAGCGTGCACTGCCGCGCCTCGGTTTCGAGGGCATCTCCGACGTACGTCAGGGAAAGCGATTCGAACTGGAAGTTGACGGGCCGGTGGACGATGCCGCTCTCGCCCGCATCCACGATCTTGCGGAATCCTTCCTCGCCAACACCGTGATCGAGAACTTCACCGTCAAGGTGGAGGAAGTCGCGGAGGCCGCGAAGTGACCGCTCGTATTGGCGTCGTCACTTTCCCCGGCAGCCTCGACGACCGGGACACGCAGCGTGCGATCAGGATCGCCGGCGCGGAGCCCGTCGCTCTCTGGCACAAGGACAAGGACCTCAAGCAGGTCGACGCCGTGGTGCTGCCCGGCGGTTTCTCCTACGGCGACTATCTGCGGGCCGGCGCGATCTCGCGCTTCTCGCCGGTGATGGAGACCGTCATCGAGCAGGCGAAGTCGGGAATGCCGGTTCTCGGCATCTGCAACGGCTTCCAGGTCCTCACGGAGGCGCATCTCCTGCCCGGCGGGATGCTCGGCAACGACCACCTTCACTTCATCTGCCGTGACCAGAAGCTGCGGGTGGAGAACGCGGAGACCGCCTGGAGCGCCGACTACACGGCCGGCCAGGAGATCCACATCCCGCTGAAGAACATGGACGGGCGGTACGTCGCCGACGCGCGCACCCTCGACATGCTGGAGGCGGAGGGCCGGGTCGCGTTCCGTTACGTGGACTTCAACCCGAACGGCTCGCTCAACGACATCGCCGGCATCACCAACGAGGCCGGGAACGTCGTGGGCCTCATGCCGCACCCGGAGCACGCGGTCGAGCCCCTCATCGGGTCCGGTCGCACCGACGGCCTCCCCTTCTTCACCTCGATCCTCAAGAAGCTGGTCAACGCATGAGCCGCACGCCTCTGGACACGGTCGAGAACGCGGCCGCTACCCCTGACGTCGAGCTGCCCTGGGCCGAACTCGGCCTGAAGAAGGACGAGTACGAGCGGGTCGTGGAGATCCTCGGCCGCCGGCCCACCGGCGCCGAGCTCGCCATGTACTCGGTCATGTGGTCCGAGCACTGCTCCTACAAGTCGTCCAAGGTGCACCTGCGCCAGTTCGGCGAGAAGGCCCCGCAGAGCGATGCGCTGCTCGTCGGCATCGGTGAGAACGCCGGTGTCGTCGACGTCGGCCAGGGCTACGCGGTCACCTTCAAGGTCGAGTCGCACAACCACCCGTCGTACGTCGAGCCCTACCAGGGCGCGGCCACCGGCGTCGGCGGCATCGTGCGCGACATCATCGCGATGGGCGCGCGCCCGGTCGCGGTCGTCGACCCGCTGCGCTTCGGCGCGGCCGACCACCCCGACACCAAGCGCGTCCTGCCGGGCGTGGTCGCGGGCATCGGCGGCTACGGCAACTGCCTGGGCCTGCCGAACATCGGCGGCGAGGTCGTCTTCGACGCCTGCTACCAGGGCAACCCGCTGGTCAACGCCGGCGCCATCGGCGTGATGCGGCACGAGGACATCCACCTCGCCAAGGCGTCCGGCTCCGGCAACAAGGTCATCCTGTACGGGGCCCGCACGGGCGGCGACGGCATCGGCGGCGCCTCCATCCTGGCGAGCGAGACCTTCGACGACGCCAAGCCGTCGAAGCGTCCCGCCGTGCAGGTCGGCGACCCCTTCCAGGAGAAGCTGCTCATCGAGTGCACCCTGGAGGCGTTCGCCGAGAAGCTGGTCGTCGGCATCCAGGACCTCGGTGCGGCCGGACTGTCCTGCGCCACCAGCGAGTTGGCGTCCAACGGCTCCGGCGGCATGCGCGTCACCCTGGACGACGTACCGCTGCGCGACTCCACGCTGTCGCCCGAGGAAATCCTCATGAGCGAGTCGCAGGAGCGCATGTGCGCGGTCGTCGAGCCCTCGAAGGTCGACCGCTTCCTGGAGATCTGCGACAAGTGGGACGTCATCGCCACGGTCATTGGCGAAGTGACTGACGGCGACCGTCTTGAGATCTACTGGCACGGCGGCAAGATCGTCGACGTCGACCCGCGCACGGTCGCGCACGACGGCCCGGTCTACGAGCGCCCGTACGCCCGCCCGGAGTGGCAGGACGCACTTCAGGCGGACGACGCGAACAAGCTGCCCCGGCCTGCGACGTCGGACGAGCTGAAGGACCAGGTCCTCCGGTTGGTCTCGTCCCCGAACCAGGCGTCCAAGAAGTGGATCACCTCGCAGTACGACCACTTCGTGCAGGGCAACACGGTGCTGGCGCAGCCCGAGGACTCGGGCATGATCCGCATCGACGAGGAGACCGGCCTCGGCGTCGCCATCGCGACCGACGGCAACGGCCGGTACGCGAAGCTCGACCCGTACACCGGCGCGCAGTTGGCGCTCGCGGAGGCGTACCGCAACGTGGCGACGACCGGTGCCAAGCCGCTCGCCGTCTCCGACTGTCTGAACTTCGGCTCGCCCGAGGACCCGGCGGTGATGTGGCAGTTCGCGGAGGCCATCCGTGGACTGGCCGACGGCTGCCTGCAGTTGGGCACCCCGGTGACCGGTGGCAACGTCTCGCTGTACAACCAGACGGGCGAGGCCGCCATCCACCCGACCCCGGTCGTGGCCGTACTGGGCGTCATCGACGACGTCGCCCGCCGCACGCCCGTCGCCTTCCAGGAAGAGGGCCAGCTCCTCTACCTGCTCGGTGACACCCGCGAGGAGTTCGGCGGTTCGGCCTGGTCGCAGGTCGTCCACGACCACCTCGGCGGTCTGCCCCCGAAGGTCGACCTGGAGCGTGAGCGGCTGCTCGGCGAGATCCTGATCTCCGCCTCCCGCGACGGGATGATCGACTCCGCGCACGACCTGTCCGACGGCGGTCTGATCCAGGCGGTGGTCGAGTCCGCACTGCTCGGCGGCAAGGGTGCGCGGCTGATCGTCCCGGACGGTCTCGACGCGTTCACCTTCCTCTTCTCGGAGTCGGCGGGCCGCGCGGTCGTCGCCGTCCCGCGCTCGGAGGAGCTCCGCTTCAACGACATGTGCGGGGCCCGCGGTCTGCCCGTGACCCGTATCGGCGTCGTCGACGGAGACACCGTGGACGTCCAGGGCGAGTTCGCGCTCCCCCTGGAGGAGCTGCGCACGGCGCACGAGGGCACCATCCCGGCGCTGCTCGCGTAAGCGGTCAGGCAGTCGAGCAGTCGTACGACGGTCAAGGCCTCGCCCGTTTCGACGGGCGAGGCCTTTGCCATGTGAGCGTCAGGCCGGGACCGGTTCGGCCTCCCGTATCGGTGCCGGGCCCTGCGACCCGTGCTCCTTCGGCAGCCGCAGGGCCAGCAGTCCGGCCAGGGTCATCAGGCCGGCGCCGCCCCAGAACGCCACCTGCGTCGCGTCGATGAAGGCGTGCACGCCGTCCGTGTGGGCCGCGCCGGTCAGCCCGGCGAGGGCGCTGACGTCACCGCCGGGTCCGTGGGCGGCGTACATGCGGGCCAGGATCGTGCCGAAGACGGAGGCGCCGAGGGCGGTGCCCAGGGTCTGGAAGAAGCGGATCGAGGTCGTGGCGACGCCGAGCTGGTGGCGTGGGGCGGCGTCCTGGACGAGCAGGATCAGCTGGCCGAGCAGCTGCCCGAACCCGGCGCCGGCCAACAGGAGTTCGGTGCGGATCAGCCACAGCGAGGTGTCGGGCCCCGTGGTGGTGGCGAGCAGCACGAAGGTGAGGGCGGTGGTGAGCGTGCCGCTGACGGTGAAGGTGCGAGCCGTCCAGCCACGGGCGGCGAGCGGGCCGGAGAGCAGTCCGGTCGCCGACATGCCGACCGCCATCGGAAGCAGGTAGAGGCCCGCGGAGGAGCTGCCTATGCCGCGTGCGACCTGCAGATAGATCAGTACGTAGTAGATGGCGCACATCATCGAGCCGCCCATGATCGCCTGGATGGCGAAGCCCAGGCGCAGCTCGCGGACCCTGAACAGGGAGAGCGGGAGCACGGGTTCGGGAGCCCGGGTCTGCCGCCACAGGAAGAGGGCGAGGGCCGCGGCGGCCGCCAGGATCAGCCCGATGACGACGGGTGACGACCAGGCGTACTGATTGCCGCCCCAGTCGGTGACCAGGAGCAGTGCGCTGGAGAACGCGGCCGCGAGCGCGGCGCCCGCATAGTCGATCGGGCGGCGCACATGCTGCTCCGGCAGTTTCAGGGCGAAGGCGGAGGCGGTCAGCACCGCGAGGCCGACCGGCAGGTTGACGTAGAAGATCCAGCGCCAGCTCGCGTGGTCGGCCAGCAGGCCGCCGATCCAGGGGCCTATGGCCATGGCGCCGCCCGCGACGAGCCCGCCGACATTGGTGCCCTTGCCGGCGCCCTTCTCGCCCGGGCCCTTGAGGTGGGCGATCACCACCATCGTGACGCTCATCAGGCCGCCGCCGCCCAGGCCCTGTATCGCGCGGGCCGCGATGAGCTGGGTCATCGACTGGGCGGCGCCGCACAGAGCGGAGCCCAGCAGGAAGGTGGCGATCGCGCCGGTGAACACGCGCTTGGGGCCGAGGACGTCGCAGAGCTTGCCGTACAGCGGGAGCATCGCGGCCGAGGCGAGTGCGTACGCGCTGACCAGCCACGGGATCTTGTCGATGCCGTGGGCGGGATCGAGGTCGCGGACGATCGGAACGGTGGCGGCGGACACGATCTGCAGGTCCAGGACGGCCAGAACGATCGTCAGGAGGCAGACGAGGAAGCCGACTTTGCGCTGGGTCTCGGTCATGGGCACCACGATGACCCAGCAACATGTACTGAGTCAATCTTTTATCCGAGACGAGTTTTCATCCGGGGTGAGTTTTCTGCTGAGCTTAAATTTCGCCTTGGTACAGTGTGGCCATGGCTGAGGTGATGGGGCTGCGCGAGCGCAAGAAGCTGCAGACCGGGAAGCGGATCTACCGGACCGCCGTCGAGCTGTTCGTCGAGCGTGGCTTCGACAACGTCTCGATGCAGGAGATCGCCGACGCGTCCGAGGTCTCCAAGATGACCGTCTTCAACTACTTCGGTTCCAAAGAGGACTTGGTCTTCCTCCCTGTGGCGGAGCACTTCTCCGACGCGGCCCGCGCGGTCCGCGATCGCGAGCCGGGCGAGTCCGCGGTGGATGCCGTACGCCGCCAGTTCCTGGAGATGGTCGAGGCGCGCGACCCGGCGGTGGGACTGCACAGCGAGCCCTTCTCCCGCCAGGTGCGCCAACTCGTCATGGAGACGCCGGTCCTGATGGAACGTGCCTTCATCGCCGCCCAGAAGGGCACCCGGGACCTGTCCGCCCTCCTCGCCGAGGAGACCGGCGACCCGACGCTCGCCACGATCGCCGCCGCCATGCTCAGCGCCGCCCGCAACGCCCTGATCGAGGAACACCACAACCGCGTCACCGCCGGCGAGAGCCCTGACTCGGTCGCCGCCGACGCCGCCGAACGCACCGAAAGGGCCTTCGGGCTGGTCGAAAAGGGCCTGAGCGGATACGCGGTGAAGCCCTAGGCTCTCCGCCATGCCCCCAGCCAAGAAGCGCGCGCGCACGTACGACCCCGCCAAGATCCGCACGGCGGTCCTCGCACAGTTCGCGCACGTACGAGCAGGCGTGAGCGCGCTCGACGAAGAGCAGCTGGCGCTGGCCACGGACCTGGGGGACTGGACCGTACGGGAGCTGGCCGCGCACCTCACCATGGCCGTCGCGACCGTCAGCCGCAACCTCGACCGCGAGGAACCGGCGAAGGCCGAACTCGGCCTGCTGGACTGGGCGTCCGGGACCGCCGCGCGGGCCGCCGCCATCGACGACGGCACGCGCGCGCTCGCCGAGGCCAACCCCGACCTCGACGCGCTCTACGCCCAGGTCGAGGAGCGGATCACCGAGGATCTGGCGGCCGCCCCGGCGGACCGGCTGCTCGCCACGAGCGCGGGCGCCCTGTCCCTCGGCGACTACCTCGTCACCCGCACCGTCGAACTCGTCGTGCACACCGACGACCTGAACCGCGCCGTCCCCGGCCTCGACATCCCGCACGACCGCCAGGCACTCGCCGCCTGCACCCGGCTGCTGGCCGACACCCTCGCCGCGCGGGCGCCCGGCGCCTCGACCGAGGTGCGGATCCCGCCGTACGCCGTCGTGCAGTGCGTCGAGGGGCCCCGGCACACCCGCGGCACCCCGCCGAACGTCGTCGAGACCGATCCGCTGACCTGGATCCGGCTCGCGACCGGACGCCTCGCCTGGAAGACCGCCCTCGACGAGGCGAAGGTCAGCGCGAGCGGGGAGCGGGCGGACCTGGGCGGGCTGCTGCCCCTGATGGGCTGAGCCCCCCTGGCGTGGAGGGCGGATGGAACCAATCACCCCGCCCGTCCCGTCACATCGGCATGGACAGGCAGCGACTGACACTCTCCGCCCTGACGCTCACCACCCTCACCGTGTTCCCGCTCGCCGTGGCCTGCGGCAACGAGACGGGAAGCACCTCGGTCGGTGCGGGCACGCGGTCGTCCGTCACCGGCGTCCACTGGACCGTCGACAGCGTCACCGTGAAGGGGACCAGCAGGAAGGCCCCCACCGGAGCGAACGTCGAGATCGGCGACGACGGCAGGGTCCAGGGCAACTACGGCTGCAACCACTTCTACGCCACCGCCGACTTCAAGGGCGACCGCCTCGACCTCGGCGAGACACAGGCAACGGAGATGGCCTGCGAAGAGGGCGCCATGAAGTTCGAGGACACCCTCGCGCGCACGCTCGCCGACGGTGCGCTGACGGCCGAGGTCGGCAAGAACGCGCTGACGCTCACCACGGACGACGGCGACCGCGTCCACCTCACCAAGGAGCAGGACGCCCCGCTCCACGGCACGAAGTGGACCATCACGGCACTCGGTGACGCGGACGTCGCCGAGTCCCTTCCTAAGGGCGCCAAGGCGTATCTGACCGTGGACGCGAAGGGCAGGCTCACCGGCCGCCTGGGCTGCAACGACGTCACCGCGAAAGCCACCGTCCGCGACGGACATATCACCCTGGGCGCTCCGGCCACCACCCGAATGATGTGCGACCGCTCACTCATGAACACCGAGAAGACCCTGCTGGGCCTCTTCAGGAGCACGGTCGCGTACGAACTGGATCACCGCACCCTCGCGCTGACCAGCACAAACGGCACAAGGGTCACCGCTGTCGCCGAACGGTGATCCACCGGAGCCCGGAATCCCCAATTCGGACCAGTGGTCGATCTCGCCTACACTCGGAGCCGTGCCACGTGGTGACGGTCGACTCAGTCATGATCTGCTCCCCGGCGAGAAAGGCCCCCAGGACGCTTGCGGCGTCTTCGGTGTCTGGGCTCCCGGCGAAGAGGTCGCCAAGCTCACTTACTTCGGGCTCTACGCCCTCCAGCATCGGGGCCAGGAATCCGCGGGAATCGCGGTGAGCAACGGCTCCCAGATCCTCGTCTTCAAGGACATGGGCCTTGTGTCCCAGGTCTTCGACGAGACCTCGCTCGGTTCGCTCCAGGGTCATATCGCGGTCGGTCACGCCCGCTACTCGACCACCGGTGCCTCCGTGTGGGAGAACGCCCAGCCGACGTTCCGTGCCACCGCGCACGGCTCCATCGCGCTCGGCCACAACGGCAACCTGGTCAACACGGCGCAGCTCGCCGAGATGGTCGCCGACCTCCCCAAGGACAACAACGGCCGGTCCACCCGCGTGGCCGCCACCAACGACACCGACCTGCTCACCGCGCTCCTCGCGGCCCAGGTCGACGACGACGGCAAGCCCCTCACCATAGAAGAGGCTTCCGCCAAGATCCTCCCGCAGGTCCAGGGCGCCTTCAGCCTCGTCTTCATGGACGAGCACACCCTGTACGCGGCCCGCGACCCGCAGGGCATCCGCCCGCTGGTCCTCGGCCGCCTGGAGCGCGGCTGGGTCGTCGCCTCCGAGTCCGCCGCCCTCGACATCTGCGGTGCCGCGTACGTCCGCGAGATCGAGCCGGGCGAGTTCGTCGCCATCGACGAGAACGGCCTGCGCACCTCCCGATTCGCGGACGCGAAGCCCAAGGGCTGTGTCTTCGAGTACGTGTATCTGGCCCGTCCCGACACGGACATCGCCGGCCGGAACGTGTACCTCTCGCGTGTCGAGATGGGCCGCAAGCTCGCCAAGGAAGCCCCCGTCGAAGCCGATCTGGTCATAGCGACCCCGGAATCCGGGACGCCCGCCGCGATCGGCTACGCGGAGGCCAGCGGAATCCCCTTCGGCGCCGGACTCGTCAAGAACGCCTACGTCGGCCGGACCTTCATCCAACCCTCGCAGACGATCCGCCAGCTCGGCATCCGCCTGAAGCTGAACCCGCTCAAGGAAGTCATCAAGGGCAAGCGCCTGGTCGTCGTCGACGACTCGATCGTGCGGGGCAACACCCAGCGCGCGCTGGTCCGCATGCTCCGCGAGGCGGGCGCCGCCGAGGTCCACATCCGGATCTCGTCGCCCCCCGTGAAGTGGCCCTGCTTCTTCGGCATCGACTTCGCCACCCGCGCCGAACTGATCGCCAACGGCATGACCGTGGAGGAGATCGGCACCTCGCTGGGCGCCGACTCCCTCTCGTACATCTCCCTCGACGGCATGATCGAGGCGACCACCATCGCCAAGCCGAACCTCTGCCGCGCCTGCTTCGACGGCGAGTACCCGATGGACCTCCCGGACCCCGAGCTGCTGGGCAAGCAGCTTCTGGAGACCGAGCTGGCCGCCGGTCCGGCAGCCACGGCCGCGGCCGACGCGATCCGTCGCCCGTAAGACCCCGCAGCAACACAGCTGTACGACACGAAAGCTCTCAACAGCCATGACTGAGACCAAAGGTGCCAGCTACGCAGCTGCCGGCGTCGACATCGAAGCGGGCGACCGCGCCGTAGAACTCATGAAGGAGTGGGTGAAGAAGACGCAGCGCCCCGAGGTCCTCGGCGGCCTCGGCGGCTTCGCCGGCCTCTTCGACGCCTCCGCCCTCAAGCGCTTCGAGCGCCCGCTGCTCGCCTCCGCCACGGACGGCGTGGGCACGAAGGTCGACCTCGCCCGGCAGCTCGGCGTGTACGACACCATCGGCCACGACCTGGTCGCCATGGTCATGGACGACATCGTGGTGTGCGGCGCCGAGCCGCTCTTCATGACCGACTACATCTGTGTCGGCAAGGTCCATCCCGAGCGTGTCGCCGCCATCGTGAAGGGCATCGCCGAGGGCTGTGTGCTCGCCGGCTGCGCCCTCGTGGGCGGCGAGACGGCCGAGCACCCGGGCCTGCTGGGCCCGGACGACTTCGACGTCGCGGGCGCCGGCACGGGCGTGGTCGAGGCCGACCAGCTGCTCGGCCCGGATCGTATCCGTACGGGTGACGCGGTCATCGCCATGGCGGCCTCCGGCCTTCACTCGAACGGGTACTCGCTCGTCCGTCATGTCCTGCTGAACCAGGCGGGCATGGCCCTGGACGCGCGGATCGAGGAGTTCGGCCGCACGCTCGGCGAGGAGCTCCTGGAGCCCACCAAGATCTACTCGCTGGACTGCCTGGCGCTCACCCGCACGACCGAGGTGCACGCCTTCAGCCACGTCACCGGCGGCGGCCTGGCGGCCAACCTGGCCCGCGTCATCCCGGACGGCCTGCACGCGATCGTCGACCGTGAGACGTGGACCCCGGCCCCCGTCTTCGACCTCGTCGGCCGGACCGGTCAGGTCGAGCGCCTGGAGCTGGAGAAGACACTGAACATGGGCGTCGGCATGATCGCGATCGTCCCCGAGGAGTCGGCGGACGCGGCCCTGGCCACGCTCGAGGACCGTGGCGTGGAAGCCTGGATCGCCGGTGAGATCACCGAGCGCGGCGAGCACACCACGGGCGCGGCGCTCATCGGCGACTACGCCAAGTAAGCCGAGTACGGCAGCACAAAACCCGGTCCGGCGCCTAAGCCCCGGACCGGGTGAAGTGCAGTTGCTACGAGAACAACGAGAACTGCGAGGGCCGCGCGGTCAAGCGCCGCGGCGTTGCGACGAAGGACCGGACTCGTCGTCCTCGTCCTCATCGTCGTTATAGAGATCCGCGTACTGGGCGTACGGGTCATCTTCCTCGTCGTCGTCTTCGAACGGCTCGCCATTCGGCGGCTGGCTCGAAGTCGAAGCGCCCAGCTCATTGGCCAGACGCGACAGATCAGTCCCGCCGCTGCTGTACTTCAGCTGGCGGGCGACCTTCGTCTGCTTGGCCTTTGCCCGGCCGCGCCCCATGGCTCGACCCCCTCGGATACGGGGCTCGACGGCCCCAGAGTCTTGACACGCGTTCATGATCTGGAACGGGCTCTCCGTGGAGAGACCGGTCCGTAGGGCTTCCACGGTACCTGAGCCCACGCCCATACGGTACGTCGCCCGCAGGACGGGCCTGGTCCCAGAACCCGCGAGGTGCCCCGTCCTCGCTGGTCAACCGCGATTTTAACCTCTTCTTGGCGCCCGACCCGCCGACGGACGTGAGAGTTCTCTCCAAGTCGTCCGTCGACGGGCCTCCGGTGCCCGCCCGAAGATCAGCGGCGACGGGCCTCCGCCATCCGCTGCTCGGCGATCCGGTCGGCCGCCGCAGCCGGCGGAATCCCGTCTTCCTTCGCACGTGCGAAGATTCCCAGAGTGGTGTCGAAGATCTTCGACGCCTTCGCCTTGCACCGCTCGAAGTCGAAGCCGTGCAGCTCGTCGGCGACCTGGATGACACCGCCCGCGTTCACCACGTAGTCCGGCGCGTAGAGGATTCCGCGGTCGGCGAGGTCCTTCTCCACGCCCGGGTGCGCGAGCTGGTTGTTGGCCGCGCCGCACACCACCTTGGCGGTCAGCACCGGCACGGAGTCGTCGTTCAGGGCGCCGCCCAGCGCGCAGGGGGCGTAGATGTCGAGGCCCTCCACCCGGATCAACGCCTCGGTGTCCGCGACGGCCGTGACGCCCTCCGGGTGCCGGTCCAGGATCCGGCGCACCGACTCCTCCCGGACGTCCGTGATCACGACCTCGGCGCCCTCGTCCCGCAGGTGCTGCACGAGGTGGTGGCCGACCTTGCCGACGCCCGCGACGCCGACCCTGCGGCCGCGCAGCGACGGGTCGCCCCACAGGAACTGGGCGGAGGCCCGCATGCCCTGGAAGACACCGAAGGCGGTCAGCACGGACGAGTCGCCGGCGCCGCCGTTCTCGGGGGAGCGACCGGTCGTCCAGCGGCACTCGCGGGCCACCACGTCCATGTCGGCGACGTACGTGCCGACGTCGCACGCCGTCACGTAACGCCCGCCCAGCGAGGCCACGAACCGCCCGTAGGCGAGGAGCAGCTCCTCGCTCTTCAGCGTGTCCGGGTCGCCGATGATGACGGCCTTGCCGCCGCCGTGGTCGAGACCGGCCATGGCGTTCTTGTACGACATCCCGCGCGCGAGGTTCAGCGCGTCCGCGACGGCCTCCTCCTCGCTCGCGTACGGGTAGAAGCGGGTGCCGCCGAGGGCGGGGCCCAGCGCGGTGGAGTGGAGGGCGATGACGGCCTTGAGGCCGCTGGCCCGGTCCTGACAGAGCACGACTTGCTCATGACCGCCCTGCTCCGAGTGGAACAAGGTGTGCAGTACATCAGCAGAGGCGCCGGTTACGTCGGTCACGGTGGTGACTCCCAGGTAAGTTGCGGCGGTTGGAAGCAGCTCCCGTACGGGTGGCGGGGCTGTTGGGCAAGAGATTAGAGCCTGCGCCTCCTCGCCAGCCGCGCAGTGTTCAGGATCACCCACGCACGAGGTACGGCCGTGGTTCGCTTCGCATAGATTTCCCGCGCGCTTGTGGGCGGGTTTCGAAGGTTTCCCTGGTAGCTCGCGGGGGAGGGAAGGGGCGTGCCCAAGGTGTCCTCGGTGATCGTCCCGTACGCGACCTACCTGCGCGTGTACGAACCACTGGCCGCCTTCCCGGACCCGGAGCGCGACCACTGGGCGCGGTACGCCCGGCGCCCGGCGCGCCCCTCGTACCAGGACGAGCTGCGCCGTTCCCTCGCCGACCTGCTGCCCACCCCGCCGATCCCGGTGCCGGTGCACGAGAGCGGCGACGCCTTCGTGCTGGACGTCGACGGGGTGCTCTGCGTCTGCCCCTGGCGCACCCGCCTGCGCGGCTGGCAGGCGCTCGACGAGCTGGCCGAGGGCATGCCGGCGCCGGTCCTGGACGCCGTCCTGCCGCCGCTCGTGCGCCGCCAGGCCGCCCAGGACTACGAACGCTGGCTGGCCCGCAACCCCGACGCCCGGCCGTGGATCCGCACGGCGACCTGGCAGGTGCCGCTGAACTGGTTCGTGCTGGTCTCCGACGAGGAGCGCCGCTACGACAAGGCCTCCGGTGACGACCCGCCCATGCTGCGCTACCGGACGCCGATGGTGCAGGCGCGGCGGCGGGTGGCGCGGGCGCTGCGGACGCTCAGGGAGACGATCGACGAGGGGCCGCTGATCGACGGTCTGGTGGACGTGGGCCGCTGGCTGGAGGAGTTCCACCCACGCTCGCTGGTGGAGCTGGACTACGGCGGCCTGGTGCATGTGCTGCCGGCGGGGGACCTCGAAGGGGACCACTCGGCGGCCGACGTCGCGGAGGGCATCGAGGCGCTGCGCAACGGGGACGGGGCGACCGCGGGCGAGGCGTACGGCCGGCTCGTGGAACGCTGGCGTTCGGTCCGCGACCGGCGCTCGGCGAACTGACGTACGGTCATCACACGGCGGGGAACCGCCACTACGGGACGTAGGTCCCGATCCGGGCTTTTGCCCCAAGCGTGACGGACCGCACTTACACGGGCCTTGCCTCTTACGCCCCTCCTCGTGTCAAAATAGGACAAGGAGCTCGGGGGAAGCTCCCTCTGCCCACGTATGGGTGGAATCTCAGCATTGCACGCTATGGGGGGTCTGGTGACTCCTGATCGTCCTGTGACTGATCGTCACAGTGGCGTGACTGTCCGCTATGGCATGGTCCATCGGCTTCCGTCGCTGATGAACACCTGGGAGGGCAATTCCATCGGTTTGGCCTACGCGGCTGGACGGATGGTGTAGTTGTAGTGCCGAGGACAAGCCGTTCGTCCTATAACCGACTCGACCCGCGTCCGCCATTTCGGGCAACGCGGGTCAAGGTGCAGAATTTAGAGGAAAGAACCGAGAAGGTTCGGTTCTCCCGAGGAGGCCGCTCATGACCGCTCGCACCCCTGATGCCGAGCCGCTGCTGACCCCGGCTGAGGTCGCCACGATGTTCCGCGTTGACCCCAAGACGGTCACGCGGTGGGCGAAGGCCGGCAAGCTCACTTCCATCCGCACGCTCGGCGGGCACCGCCGCTACCGCGAGGCGGAGGTCCGCGCACTACTGGCGGGTATCCCCCAGCAGCGCAGCGAGGCCTGAACAACCGCATAACCGGGCAATTCGGTAGGTCCCCCAACCCGCCGAGGCGTCCGAACCAAAGCTCCAAGCGACGCGGGTCCTGCCCCAACAGGTCCCACGCCCGACCCAACTGAACAAGCGACAAGGGTGCGTCGTAGATCGCGCTGGACTCCGCCGGGTCCAGCGCGATCTTTTTTGTGCCCCGGTGGCGCCTGTTGGCCCGGATCTGTGCGCTGTACGACCGACCTGTGAGCGGCCTTGTCGGACTCTGGGGAGGGGTGTCGGATCTCCTGTGTGAGACCTCGGGGACCGGTGCAATTGCACATATTAAATTGACCAGTTGTAGGCGAGGCGTAAGTTCCGCAGTTTCAAAAACCTATGCGGTGACACCCGTCACACGCCGGGGTCCTTGTTGCCCTTGGCGCATCTGCGCTAGAGGAGTCCAGGCTCCCACGCCGGGCCGGCCTGCCCGTCGCCGGTGGTCACGCCGTGGAGGGGCTCCCCTCCTCGGTGCCCGCCCGCACGCCGTCGTCGTCGTCCTCCTCGTCGTACGGGGAGGGCTGCATGGCCAGTCGCAGGAGCTGATGGCAGATCGGGCAGTGCCGCGTCAGATGGCGGTACCCGGTAGCGGCCGACAGGTGGGCGCGGAGCAGGGCCCGCGTCTCGTGCCTAGCGGTCGCCGCCATATGCCACCTCCATGAACCCCACGGGGCCGCCCGACGGGGCGAGGGTCCTGGTTTCTGGGGTACCGGCGGAATGTGACGGCGTCAAGACACACCGTAGGCCCGGAACTTCACCTCCGGGCCTGGGTGTACGGCGACGGGGCCCGGTGGGGGTGCTGGTGTGGCGGGTGGGGCGCGGAGAGGGCGCACGCGGAGGCTGGTCCGGTGGATGGGACGCGGAGAAGGCCCGCACGGGGGCTGGTCCGGCGAGTGGCGCACGAAGAAGGCCCGCACCAAATGGCGCGGGCCTTCATCTTCATGCGGTCCTGACGGGATTTGCTGTGTCGGATTGCGGCTGCGCCGCGGGCGCGGCCTCCGCCTCGGCAGGGCAGCGGGCCCGGCCGAGGTGGATGGCACGCGATGAAGGCCCGCACGGGGGCTGGTCCGGCGAGTGGCGCACGAAGAAGGCCCGCACCAAATGGCGCGGGCCTTCATCTCTATGCGGTCCTGACGGGATTTGAACCCGCGGCCTCCACCTTGACAGGGTGGCGAGCACTCCAAACTGCTCCACAGGACCAGGTTTCGCAGTGCGATTCTTGCGTTGCGCTGCGAAAAGAGACTGTACAGGAGGGGGAGCCCAGGGTCGAACTCACCCAGTGTGCATGCCCCGTTACGGCGCGGCCGCGTCGATCGCCTTCACGATGCGCTTGTCGGAGACGGGATACGCCGTGCCGAGCGCGTGCGCGAAGTAACTGACGCGGAGCTCCTCGATCATCCAGCGGATGTCCAGAACCGTGGACGGGACGGGCCGCCCCTGCGGCAACTGCTCGAGCAGCCACGCGTACTCGTCCTGCATCTCGTGGACCTTCTCCATACGGGTGGTGTCCCGCTGGACGCTCGTCGGCATCTGCTGCAACCGGCGGTCGGCCGCGACCAGATACCGCATCAGGTCCGGCAGCCGCCGCAGCCCGGTCTCCGTCACGAAGCCCGGCTTCACGAGGGCGTCCAGCTGCTTGCGTACGTCCGTCAGGTTCGCCAGCAGCGTCGGGCTCCTGGTGGCCTTCAGACGGCGCTCACAGGCCTGCCAGGCGGCAAGGACCTGCTGCACCTGCCCGACCGTCCGCACGGTCGTGTCGACGATCTCGGCGCGCACCTTCTCGTACAGCTTCCGGTACGACTCCTCGTCCCACGCCGGCCCGCCGAAGTCCCCTATCAGCTTGTCCGCGGCCGCCATCGCGCAGTCGTCGAAGAGAGCCTGGATCGAGCCGTGCGGATTCGCGGACAGGGCCAGCTTCTGGGCGTTCGTCAGCTTGTCCGAGGCGAACTTCGCAGGGTTCACCGGGATGTTGCGCAGGATCAGCCGCCGCGTGCCCTTCCACATCGCCAGCGTCTGCTCCGCCTCGGTGTCGAAGAGGCGTACGGAGACGGTGTCGCCGTCGTCGACCAGCCCCGGGTACGCCTTCACGGGCTGCCCGGCGCGCCGGGTCTCGAAGACGCGGGTGAGCGAACCGATCGTCCAGTCGGTCAGCCCCTTGCGCTCCAGGGACTCGCCGCCCTCGCGCTCGGCGGTCGCCGCGGCCGCCTGAGAGATCGCCTGCCGCGCCTTCGGCTTCAGCCGGAGCTTCAGCGCCTCCAGGTCCTTGTCCTCGGAGTCCCCGGCAACCCTGCGGCGCCGCTCGTCGACGATCCGGAAGGTGATGCGCAGATGCTCGGGGACCCTCGACCAGTCGAAGTCGTCGGCCGTGAACGGCACGCCGACCATCCGCTTCAGTTCCCGCGCCATGGTGACAGTGAGCGGCTCCTGCAGGGGCACGGCCCGCTCCAGGAACTTCTGGGCGAAGTTCGGGGCGGGGACGTAGTGCCGGCGGATCGGCTTCGGGAGGGAACGGATCAGCTCCGTGACGACTTCCTCCCTCAGACCCGGGATCTGCCAGTCGAAGCCCTCGTCCGTGACCTGGTTGAGCACCTGGAGCGGGACGTGGACGGTGACACCGTCGGCGTCCGCGCCCGGCTCGAACTGGTAGGTGACGCGGAACTTCAGCGGCCCCTGACGCCACGAGTCCGGGTAGTCGTCCTTGCTGACATCCCCCGCGCGCTCGTTGATGAGCATCGACCGCTCGAAGTCGAGGAACTCGGGCTCCTCATGGCGCTTGTGCTTCCACCACGAGTCGAAGTGCGCGCCGGACACGACATGGTCGGGCACCCGCTGGTCGTAGAAGTCGAAGAGCGTCTCGTCGTCGACGAGGATGTCGCGGCGCCGCGCCCGGTGCTCCAACTCCTCGACCTCGGTGAGGAGTTTGCGGTTGTCGGCGAAGAACTTGTGGTGCGTGCGCCAGTCGCCCTCGACGAGCGCGTTGCGGATGAACAGCTCGCGGCTGGCCTCCGGGTCGATCCGCCCGTAGTTGACCTTGCGCTGGGCGACGATCGGTACGCCGTACAGCGTGACCTTCTCGTACGCCATCACGGCCGCCTGGTCCTTCTCCCAGTGCGGCTCGCTGTACGTCCGCTTGAGGAGATGGCCGGCGAGGGGCTCCACCCACTCCGGCTCGATCCGCGCGTTGACGCGGGCCCACAGGCGCGAGGTCTCCACCAGCTCCGCGGACATCACGAAGCGCGGGGGCTTCTTGAAGAGCGCCGAACCCGGGAAGATCGCGAACTTGGCGCTCCGCGCCCCCAGGTACTCGTTCTTCCCCGTGCTCCTCCCGCTCTCCCCTCCGGTCTCCTTCACGTCCTTCATGCCGATGTGGGAGAGGAGGCCGGCGAGAAGGGAGACGTGGACGCTCTGCTCGGGGGCGTCGTCCTCGTTGAGATGAATCCCCATCTGCTTTGCGACCGTGCGGAGTTGGGAGTAGATGTCCTGCCACTCCCGGATGCGCAGGAAGTTCAGGTACTCCTGCTTGCACATCCGCCGGAAGGAGCTCGAACCGCGCTCCTTCTGCTGCTCCCGTACGTAACGCCACAGGTTGAGGAACGCGAGGAAATCGCTCGACTCGTCCTTGAAGCGGGCGTGCTGCTGGTCCGCCTGCGCCTGCTTCTCGGCGGGACGCTCACGCGGGTCCTGGATGGACAGCGCGGCGGCGATCACCATGACCTCGCGCGCACAGCCGTTCTTGTCGGCCTCCAGGACCATCCGGGCCAGCCGCGGGTCCACGGGCAGCTGGGCGAGCTTGCGGCCGCTGTCCGTGAGCCGTTTGCGTACGTCCTTCTGCGCCGGGTCCAACGCACCCAGTTCCTGCAGGAGTTGGACGCCGTCGCGGATGTTGCGGTGGTCCGGCGGGTCGATGAAGGGGAACTTCTCGATGTCGCCGAGACCGGCCGCGGTCATCTGGAGGATGACGGAGGCGAGGTTCGTACGCAGGATCTCGGCATCCGTGAACTCCGGGCGCGTGAGGAAGTCGTCCTCGGAGTAGAGGCGGATGCAGATGCCGTCGCTCGTACGGCCGCAGCGGCCCTTGCGCTGGTTGGCGCTGGCCTGCGAGATCGCCTCGATGGGCAGGCGCTGGACCTTGGTGCGGTGGCTGTAGCGGGAGATGCGGGCGTTGCCCGGATCGATGACGTACTTGATGCCGGGGACGGTGAGGGAGGTCTCGGCGACGTTGGTCGCCAGAACGATCCTGCGCCCGGTGTGCTGCTGGAACACGCGGTGCTGCTCGGCGTGCGAGAGCCGGGCGTACAGAGGCAGTACCTCGGTGAACCGGTAGTTCTTCTTCGTCAGCGCGTCGGCGGTGTCGCGGATCTCCCGCTCGCCGGAGAGGAAGACGAGGATGTCCCCCTTGCCCTCCCCCTGGAGCTCCTCGACGGCGTCACAGATCGCGGTGATCTGGTCGCGGTCGGCGTCATCGCCCTCCTCTTCGAGGAGGGGGCGGTAACGGACCTCCACGGGGTACGTGCGTCCGCTGACCTCGACGATGGGCGCTTCGCCGAAGTGGCGGGAGAAACGCTCGGGGTCGATGGTCGCGGAGGTGATGACGACCTTCAGGTCCGGCCGCTTGGGCAGCAGCTGGGCGAGGTAGCCGAGCAGGAAGTCGATGTTCAGGGACCGCTCGTGCGCCTCGTCGATGATGATCGTGTCGTACGCGCGCAGCTCGCGGTCCGTCTGGATCTCGGCGAGCAGGATGCCGTCCGTCATGAGCTTGACGAAGGTCCCCTCCGGGTTCACCTGATCGGTGAAGCGGACCTTCCAGCCGACGGCTTCGCCCAGGGGCGTGTTCATCTCCTCGGCGACGCGCTCGGCGACGGTGCGCGCGGCGATGCGGCGGGGCTGGGTGTGCCCGATCATGCCGCGGACGCCGCGGCCGAGCTCAAGGCAGATCTTCGGGATCTGGGTGGTCTTGCCGGAGCCGGTCTCACCGGCCACGATCACGACCTGGTGATCGCGGATGGCCGCCGCGATCTCGTCCTTCTTCTGGCTGACGGGGAGTTGCTCGGGATACGTGATCGCGGGCACACGTCCGCGTCGCTCGGCCATGCGGACCTCGGCCTTGGCGACCTCGGCGTCGATCTCGGCGAGTACGGCGGCCCTGGCTTCGGGCTTGCGGATCCGGCGCGCGCCCTCGAGCCTGCGCCCGAGCCGGTGCGCGTCGCGCAGGGACAGCTCGGCCAGACGGGGGGCGAGATCGCCGAGGGCGGGGGCAGGATGCGTAGACATACGCGATCCAGGATCTCACCTCGGCGAAAAGACTGGCGAACGCTTTTGCGCTCAGTGGCGCCGGGGGCGGTGTCCGGTGGTGGTCAGTGCTGGTCAGTGGCGGTTCAGGAGGTCGGCGCGGCCGGGGCCGGCACGGCGGCGGGGGCCGGTTCCTGGGCCGGAGCGGGGGCCGGGGCCGCCGGCAGTGGTTCACGGCGGGCGGCGTCGCCGAGAGCGAAGGACTTGGCGGTGTTGGATACGGCCTTGATGCCCAGGTAGGCCGTGGTCATGCTGGTCATCGCGGTGAAGGCGGCGGTCAGCACGCCGACGATCACGGACTTGTCGCCGTCCAGCCGCCACACCCCGACCACGGTGACGACGACGATCGCGCAGTTGCTGAGCACGACGGCCAGCAGCCCGTACCGGGCCCGCGTCCGCTCCAGCTCACTGTCCTCGCCGTACCTGGCCCTGCCCCGGCCCATCGACATGGTTCCCCCGATCACGCACGATCACGCAGCATCGACCGGCAGAACGTAGCGCCGCGGATGGGACGTGCCAAGTTGAACGTGTGAATACGTACGACAGGGAGCGTGCGACGAGGGCGAACGACGAAGACCCCGTCCAGTAGGACGGGGTCTTCGGGTGGTGGCTGGGGCCGGGGTCGAACCGGCGACCTATCGCTTTTCAGGCGATCGCTCGTACCAACTGAGCTACCCAGCCACGCGATTCGCGTGGAATCGCAGCGGTCCTGACGGGATTTGAACCCGCGGCCTCCACCTTGACAGGGTGGCGAGCACTCCAAACTGCTCCACAGGACCAAGCTGTTGTGTGCGTCTTGCGTGACACAGTGTCGCACACGATTTTGCGTGTTCCCAAACCGATTTCGCTCGCCTCCACCGGGGGCGGAGACGCTGGTCAGCTGGGGTGACGTCGCTGGAGCAGCGTATCAGAGGATGAGCTGTGCCCTGAAAAGTTGCGCCGGATTCGCAACAAAAGGCTCATATAGGATCCCTGGTCTGTCTTCGTAGCCTGCGAGCAACCGGGAGAGCCCCCTGTGACTGTAGCGATCGAGTCGTCCGAAGCGCCCGAGGAGCTTGAGGCAATCGAGGAGCTTGAGGCGCCCGGAGAGGCCGAGTCCACGGCAGACCTCATCGTGCCCGCGCAGCGGCCGCACGACTCCGTCGCGCGCGACGCGCGTGAGTTCGGGGCGTACGCGCGCACCGGCGGCTGGGCCTTCGCGCTGAAGGTGGCGCGGAGCGTGCGGCCGGGCGGGCAGGCGGCAGGCGAGACGCCGAAGATCTCGGCGAAGGAGTTCGCGGAACTGGCGGGCTGCTCGCCGGAGCGCGTGATGCGTTACTACAAGGCCTGGGACATGGCGGCCGACGACGGACTCGTCCCGCAGTTCGAGGCCCTGGCGCCCGGCGAGGACATCGAACTGCCCGACGCCGACATCTGGCTCTCCTATTACAGCTCCCGAAACAGCGCCACGTCGGTGCGCGGCACCGCGATCGCCGCGGCGGCCGAGGCGGAGGGCATCCGGCCCACCAAGGCGCTGGAGGTCGCGGAGAACCCCACCGCACTGCGCGCCGCGATCCTTGCCGACCCCTCCACCGCGCAGGCGGCCCGCGCCGCGCTGCTCGACCGGTTGAAGGAGGACCCGAACCTTCAGACGGAGCTGGCGCGCGACATCGCCCGCACCGACGAGCTGAAGAAGGCGGTCGCCACCGAGACCAGGGCGGCCGACCGGATCGGTTACGTCCGCCAGATCGTGGAGAACGGTCAGATCAAGACCCCGGCCGGCCAGACGGTCGAGGCACCGGCCGAACTGCGCGCCGAGGCCGAGCGTCACCTCTCCCTCATCGACGAGCTGGACGAGGACGAGAACACCGGCGAATGGGCCACCGAGGCCTACGACACCGTCAAGAACCTCGTCGTCCAGGCCGTCGAGGCCGATCCCGAGCTGCGCGTCCAGGAACGCCGGACGAAGTTCTACAGCAGCCTGCAGAGGGCCACGAAGGTCTTCGAGGAGCTGACCTTCGACGACGTCGAGGACTTCGAGACCATCTACGAGGACGACATGGTCCAGCGGCTGGAGGAGCTCCAGCAGGCCATCAGCTCCTGCATCAGCGCCCTTCGCAAGGCTGCTCCGACCGACTGAGACAGGCCTCTGGCGCCGAGTTGACACCTCTGGGCGGCGGTACGTAATGTCCTCCGAGTTGTCCGGCGCCAGAGTCGACCTCGGTCGGTCCCCGGACAGCCATTCCACATGAATCCACCAATGAGTCGGCGAATCATCGCCGGGGCATCCGTGTGCGCTTATGCGGAATGAGGAATCCGCGTTCGAAAGGGCGCCCCCCGATTAGCTCGGGAGCCAGGATTCCGCTAGAGTTCAACTCGTCGGAACGGCCCAACAGCTGCGAAGACGAGCCCCGCTGACTGGGAATCAGGACCGAAAGGATCTGATAGAGTCGGAACCGCCGGAAAGGGAAACGCGAAAGCGAAAACCTGGAAAGCTCCGAGGAAATCGGATCGGAAAACGGTCTGATAGAGTCGGAAACGCAAGACCGAAGGGAAGCGCCCGGAGGAAAGCCCCAGAAAATGTTCTGTGGGTGAGTACAAAGGAAGCGTCCGTTCCTTGAGAACTCAACAGCGTGCCAAAA
>NZ_JBEXDZ010000132.1:0-26162 GCF_040606085.1 Streptomyces sp. NPDC005485
ACGAGATGGACGGAGGCGATGCCGACACGCGTGAAGGGCACCCGCACGATCTCGTACTCGCCGCACGGCTCGTCCATCTCGGGGCCGTGCCGCTGAGATCGGCGGTCATCGGCCGAGCCATCCGCCGTCGACGGGCAGGGTCACGCCGTGGATGTAGGCGGCGGCGTCCGAGGCGAGGAACACGGTGGCGCCGGCCAGATCGTCCGCCTGGCCCCACCGTCCGGCGGGGATGCGGTCCAGGATGGCCTTGCTGCGGGCCGGGTCGTCCTGCAGGGCCTGGGTGTTGTCGGTGGCGATGTAGCCGGGTGCGAGGGCGTTGACGTTGACGCCGTGCGACGCCCACTCGTTGGCCAGCGCCTTGGTCAGTCCGGCGATACCGTGCTTGGCGGCGGTGTAGCCGGGGACGGTGATGCCGCCCTGGAAGCTGAGCAGCGACGCCGTGAAGATGACCTTCCCCTGGCCGCGGGCCACCATCGCCGCCCCGACCGCCCGGGTCAGCGCGAACTGCGCACTCAGGTTGACCTGGAGCACCAACTCCCAGTCCTCATCCGAGTGTTGGGCAGCGGGCGCGCGTCGGATGGTGCCCGCGTTGTTGACCAGGATGTCCACCGGGCGCTCACGCCCGGCCAGGTCCGCGCCGAGGGCTCGTACGGCATCGGGATCGGCGAAGTCGGTGCGGATCGCCTCGAACGTGCGGCCCGCGGCGACCACGTCCTTCTCCACCGCGCTGCCTGACTCCTCCAGCGAGGCACTCACCCCGATGACGTCCGCTCCGGCCTCGGCGAGTGCGCGGGCCATGGCCCGCCCGATGCCGCGCCGGGCGCCGGTGACGACTGCGAGCTTGCCCGTGAGGTCGAAGGCGGTCATACGGCGACTCCCTGAGCGTTGTCGTTGGTGGTGCAGTCGACGAGGATCTTCATCACGTTGCCGCCGCCCTCCAGGGCCTCGAAAGCGGCGGGCGCCTGCGTGAGCGGCACGACCTTGCTGATCAGCCGCTCCGCCGCAATCGTCCCGTCGGCGACCAGGGCCACTGCCTTCTCGAAGTCGGAGCGGTCATACAACCGGGCGCCGATGAGGGTCAGTTCGCGCCAGAAGAAGCGGTGCAGGTTGATCTCGCGGGGCCTTGGGTGGATGGCGACGAGGCAGAGACGGCCGCGCACGCCGAGCACCTCCACCGCTGTGTCCACGCCGCCTGCCGCACCGGACACCTCGAAAGCGACGTCCGCGCCCGCGCCGGAGGTCCACTGCCCGACGGCCTCCGGCACGTCCACGTCGGCCGGGTCCCAGCTGGTCAGCCCCAACTGCTCGGCCAGCAGCCGACGGTGGGCGCTCAGTTCCACCACTCGGACTTCGGCGCCCGCGGCCCGCGCGACCAGCGCGATGAGGATGCCGACCGGGCCGCCGCCGACCACCACGACCTTCTCACCCTCGGCGACCTCGGCCCGGCCCACGTCGTGCACGGCAACCGCCGTCGGTTCGACGAGCGCGGCCCGGTCCAGGGGAAGGGAGTCCGGCAGCCGGATCAGCGTCGAGGCAGGGACAGTCCACCGCTGCTGCATCGCACCGGGGGAGTCGATGCCGATGAAGTCCAGGTGCTGGCAGATGTGCTGATGGCCCTTCAGGCAGGCCGGGCAGGTGTCGTCCCAGCGCAGCGGCATGACGGTGACCGCGTCGCCGGGAGCCCAGCCCTCCACCCCGGGGCCGACGCGCACGACACGGCCGGACATCTCGTGTCCCAGGACGGCGGGTGTGTGGACACGGGCGTCCATGTCACCGTGGAAGATGTGCAGGTCGGTGCCGCAGATGCCGACGTAGGCGGGGGCGAGCTGCACCTCGCCGGGACCGGGCGGAGCACTGAGCGCGGGGGCCGTGTCCAGGGTGCGAGCGGCGGTGTAGCGAACAGCGAGTGTCATCGTGGGGTCAGGGTCCCTTCGGCGCGGACGCCTATGGTCAGCAGCAGGTTGGCGTAGGTACGGATGTCGGCGGTGACGACGGTCAGCGCCAGGTCGGGGGAGCGGGCCGCGTCGTAGAACTCGAAGCGGCCGAGCGTTTCGACCTGAACGGGCGCCAGCACGGAGCGGTACTCGGCGATGGCGGGTGGCTCCGGTTCACCCTCGGGCGGCACCATCACGTGTGCCGACTCGACGGGCAGGGCCCGCAGCAGGACGTCGAGCACGGTGGTGACATCCAGCAGGCCGGGGGCGAGGTTGAGGTGGACGGTCCTCGCTCGCTCAGCGGTGGCGGTGCTCGCCGGGTAGTGGCCGTCGGCGAGCAGGACGCGGGCGCCGTGGCCCGCTCCGGCCAGGGCTTCGAGCATGCCGGGGTGCAGCAGTTCGGTCAGGAGCACGGCGTGCCCTCCTCCGTGTCGGGCGACAGGCGGTAGAAGTCGCTCGCGGTGCCGACGAGAACCGCCTCGGTCTCGTCGGCCGAGCAGTCGGCGAGGAGTTCCTCGACGGCGGCTGCCCAGCGGTTCCAGCCGCCCGCGAGGACGCAGACGGGCCAGTCCGAGCCGAACATCAGGCGGTCGGGGCCGAAGGCGGAGAGCAGGATGTTCCACACCGGCCGGAGGTCGTCGACCGTCCACTTCTCGTGATCGGCCTCCGTCACCAGACCGGACACCTTGCACCGCACCTGGGAGTGCGCGGCCAGCCTCCGCAGGTCCCGTTCCCAGTCGTCCAGCGCGTGCTGGGCGATGGGCGGCTTGCCCGCGTGGTCCAGGACCAGGGGCAGGTCCGGGAGACGCTCGGCGAGGCGGACCGCCTGCGGCAACTGGTGACTGCGGACGAGCACGTCGTAGCCGAGTCCGCGCTCCGCCGTCGCCCGCAATCCCTGTTCCACGTCCGGTCGTTGGAGCCACTTCGGATCGGACTCGCCCTGCACGAGGTGCCGCACGGCACGCAGATAGCGGCCGCCGGGCCCCGCCAGCAGTTCGTCGAGTACGTCACCGACCGCAGGGGAGGTCGGATCCGCCCAGCCGACGACCGCCCCGATGAGCGGGTTCTCGTCGGCCAGGGCGAGCAGTTCACGGGTCTCGGACACGGACGTCACGCACTGGACGACCACCGTGCTGCCCAGGCGGCGCCCGGCGATGCTCCGGGTCGCCGACGTGCGCAGGTCCTCGGGAGCGAAGGCACGGCGGATGGGTTCAAGGCCGGGTTCCTCCAGCCAGGGCTGCGAACGGTGGTCGAGGTCCCACACATGGTGGTGGGCGTCGACCAGGTGCGGTGTGTCAGACACGGGCGGACCAGACGGGGCCGTCGGGGTACGTGTACTCCTTCAGCGACTCCGGGTGCATCTGCGCGCCGAGTCCGGGCAGGGCGGGCGCCACGTAGTGGCCGTCGGTGATGTGTACCGGGTCGACGAAGTGCTCGTGGAGGTGGTCGACGTACTCGATGACGCGGTCCTCGACCGTGCCGGAGACGGCGACGTAGTCGAACATCGACAGGTGCTGCACCATCTCGCACAGACCGACGCCGCCGGCGTGCGGGCAGACCGGCGTCCCGAACTTCGCGGCGAGGAGCAGGATCGCGATGTTCTCGTTCACCCCGCCGACCCGGGCCGAGTCGATCTGCACGATGTCCACCGCGCCGGCCTGGAGAAGCTGCTTGAAGACGACCCGGTTGGCGATGTGCTCGCCGGTGGCGACCTTGATCGGGCCGACGGCCTTGCGGATGGCGGCGTGGCCGAGGATGTCGTCCGGGGAGGTGGGCTCCTCGATCCAGTACGGGTCGTAGGGGGCCAGGGCGCTCATCCACTCGATCGCGGGGCCGACGTCCCATCTCTGGTTGGCGTCGACGGCGATGCGGATGCCGTCGCCGACCGCCTCGCGAGCGGTGCGCATGCGCCGTACGTCGTCCTCCAGCGAAGCGCCGACCTTCAGCTTGATCTGGGTGAAGCCGTCCGCGACGGCCTCCCGTGCCAGGCGGGCGAGCTTCTCGTCGGAGTAGCCGAGCCAGCCGGGGGTGGTGGTGTAGGCCGGATAACCGCGCTCCAGCAGACGGGCGATGCGCTCCTGGCGGCCGGGCTCGGCGCGGCGTAGGATCTCCAGCGCCTCCTCGGGAGTGAGGGCGTCGCTGAGCCAGCGGAAGTCGACCTGTGCGACCAGATCCTCCGGTGGCATCTCGCCGAGGAAGCGCCATACGGGCTTGCCGACCCGCTTGGCGGCCAGGTCCCAGGCGGCGTTGACGACCGCGCCGGTGGCCATGTGGATGGCGCCCTTCTCCGGGCCGAGCCAGCGGAGTTGGGGGTCATGGACGAGAGAGCGCGAGAACGCTCCGAGGTCTGCGCAGACCTCCTCGACGGACAGGCCGACCACGTGCGGAGCGAGGGCCGCGACGGCAGCCGCCTGGACGTCGTTGCCGCGGCCGGTGGTGAAGGCCAGCGCGTGGCCTTCGAGTCCGTCCGTGGCGTCGGTGCGCAGGATGACGTAGGCGGCCGAGTAGTCGGGTTCGGGGTTCATCGCGTCCGACCCGTCCAGGTGCTCGGACGTCGGGAAGCGTACGTCGAGGACGTCCAGGGCGGTGATGCGGGCGGATGCGGACACGGCTGAGGGCATGACGGCAACTCCTGTGAGAGCAGGCGGGCGGACGGCCACCTGTGACGGGGTGGGGAACGGCGCGGGGAGTCCGGCGGCAGGGGCCGCGCGGGTCACTCCTGGACCTTGCCGCCCGTGATGCGGGAGATGATCAGCGCGACCAGGATGATGAGGCCGTTCAGGGCGCCGATCCACTGGGCGGGAACGCCGCCCAGGGTGAGCACGTTCTGGATCATGAAGAGCAGCAGGATGCCGCTGAACGCCCCGAACATGGTGCCCTTGCCGCCGTTGAGGCTGATCCCGCCGATGACGGCGGCGGCCATGACGGTGAAGATGTAGCCGTTGCCCTGCGCGGAGGCGACCGAGGCGAGGCGTCCGGACAGCAGGAGTCCGGCGAGGGCGGCGAGCACGCTGCCGGTGACGATGACGATCCACAGCACCCGGTCGGTGCGGATGCCGGCGGCCTTGGCGGCGTCGACGTTGCCGCCGATGGCGTACAGCGATCGGCCGAAGCCGGTCCAGCCGAGGACGACGATGGCGACGGCGAACAGGACCAGGCAGATCCAGATGGAGGCCGGCATCCCGAACCACTCGGCGGTGCCGAGATAGAGCATGGATTCCGGCAGTTGGAAGAAGGTCTGGCCGCCGGAGATACCGGTGAGGACGCCGCGCAGCACGATCAGCATGCCGAGGGTGACGATGAAGCCGTTGAGGCCGAAGCGGATGATCAGCAGCGCGTTGACCACGCCGACCAGGGCGCCCACGGCGAGGGTGAGGGGGATGGACCATGCACCTGGCAGGAGTCCCAGGCCGTGTCCGGCGCCCGTCGGCACAACCATCCAGGCCGCGACACCCGGAGCGAGGCCCATGGTGGACTCCAGCGACAGGTCCATCTTCTTGACGATCAGGATCATCGTCTGTGCGAGGACCAGCAGTGCGATCTCGGACATGGTCTGCAGGACGTTGATGAGGTTGTCCGTCTGCAGGAAGACCGGGCTCACGATCTGGCCGACGACCGCGATGACCACGATCGCGGGGACGAGTGCGAGGTCGCGCAGCCTGGCCACGGGTATCCGGCCGCCGAACAGGCCGGTCCGCTTGGCGCGCGGCTGAGCGGCCTCGGGGGCGGACGTGTCCGCGAGGACGGTTTCAGGCATGGAAATCCACTCCTTCCATCGCGGCCACCAGGTCGTGGTCGTGCCAGCCGCGGGCGATCTCTGAGGTCACTCGGCCCTGGAACATCACCAGGACCCGGTCACACATGCGCAGGTCGTCGAGTTCGTCGGAGGCGATGAGCACCCCGGTGCCGGTTTCCGCGGTCTCCTCGACCTTGCCCAGGAGGAACTCCTTGGAGCGCACGTCCACGCCCGCGGTCGGGTTGATCAGGACCAGCAGCCGGGGGTCGTCGGCGAGGGCCCGGGCCATGACGACCTTCTGCTGGTTGCCGCCGGACAGCGAGGAGACGGGCAGCTCGGGGCCGGGTGTCTTGATCGCCAGGTTCTCGATCATGCCCTCGACGAGCCGGTCGCGACGGCTGCGGTTCAGGAACCCGTTGCTGCCGATCCGGCCGGGCACGGACAGGGTGGCGTTGTCCGCGATCGACATGTCTGGCACGAACCCCTGGTGGTGGCGGTCCTGCGGGACGAACCCGGCGCCCGCGGACAGCGCGGCCGGCACACTGCCCTGCCGTGGCCGCCTCCCGGCGATCTCCACCTCCCCGGATTCGGCGCCGCGCAGTCCTACGACGGTCTCGGCGACCTCCGTACGACCGCTGCCGGCGGCCCCTGCGAGGCCGACGATCTCGCCGGCGCCCACCTGGAACGTGACGTCGTCGTAGGTCCCGCTGCTGAGTCCTCGGACGCTCAGCGCGGCCGGGACGGCGGCGTCCAGGGTGCTCGCACGTTCCTCGCGCCGGCCCGCGGCGGCCTCTCCGGTCATGGCGGCGACGAGGTCGGCGCGGGGGAGGTCCGCGACCGGCGCGGTCAGGATGTGCCGGGCATCCCGGAACACCGTCACCATGTCGCAGATCTCGTAGATCTCCTGGAGGTGGTGACTGATGAACAGGAAGGTCACGCCCTGGCGTTGCAGGTCGCGGATCCGGTCGAAGAGCCGGTTGATCGCGGCGCCGTCGAGCTGGGCGGTCGGTTCGTCGAGGATGATGAACCGCGCACCGAAGGACAGCGACCGGGCGATCTCGACGAACTGCCGCTGTTCGACGTTGAGATCACCGGCCGGGGTCTGCGGATCCACGTCCACGGACCAGGTCGACAGCAGCTCCTGGGCCCGGCGGCGCACCGCCTGCCAGCTGATTAGCCGGCTGCGCGCGTGGTCGTGCCGGTTGAGGAAGAGGTTCTCGGCGACGGTCAGCGTGGGGATGATCGTCGACTTCTGGTACACGCAGGCGACGCGCTGACGCCAGGCGTCGCGGTCGCTGAGCCGCGGTGCCGGGGCACCGCCGAAGGTGACCGTTCCCTCGTCCGGCGCCTGGAGACCGGTGAGGACGGACACCAGGGTCGACTTGCCGGCTCCGTTGCGGCCGACGAGCGCGTGGGTCTCGCCGGGCCTGATGGTGATCCGGGCGCCGTCGAGGGCGACCGTTGGACCGAATCGTTTGACTATGCCCGTCGCCTCGACGACAGGCGGGTCCGCCAGGACCCGCCCACCGTCCACCGGGGCGGGCACGGGGGTGACTGCTCGCTCCCCGTTGCTCATCTCAACCGCCTTGTGTTCGTGAGCCGTTGCATGGTCGGCAGCGGTCAGCCGAGGTTGTTGCCCCACAGGGACGTGTCGCCGCTCTTGAGGCTGGGAACGCCGCCGTAGGTGCCGCCGTCTGCGGTGACGAGCGGGGCGGAGAGCTGGTCCTCCAACAGGCCGGCGCGGACCTGGACGATGGTGCTGTCATGGTCGGTCTTGCCGGGCTTGAACTTCTTCCCGTCGATCGCGGCCTTGAGGTAGTACAGGGCGTACTTGGCGTAGAGGTCGGCGGGCTGCGAGACGGTGGCGTCGATCTTGCCCGCGGTGATGGACTTGAGCTCCTCGGGGATGCCGTCGTTGGAGACGACGAAGACGTGCTTCTTGTCCTTCGGGTCGACCAACAGGCCCTTCTGCTTGAGGACTTGGAGCGTGCCGGACAGGGCGAAGCTGGACTGCATGTAGATGCCCTTGATGTCCGGGTGGGCGGTGAGGTCGGTCTGGAGCTTCTGTGCGGCGACGGCGCCGTCCCAGTTGGTGGCCTCACCGAACACCTTGATGTCCGGGTACTTCTTCTTCATGCAGTCGTTGAACGCTTCGGTGCGGTCGCGGCCGTTGATGGAGTCCAGGCCGCCCTCCAGCATGACGACCTTGCCCTTGCCGTCGAGCTTGGTCCCCAGGTACAGGCACGCCTTCTCGCCGTAGGCGCGGTTGTCGGCGCGCACCACCATGAAGACCTTCCCGCTGTCCGGGCGGGTGTCCACGGTGACGACCGGGATCTTCTTCGCCTCCAGCTGCGCGAGTGTCGGCGCGATGGCGGCGGTGTCCTGCGGGGCCATGGCGATGCCCTTGACGCCCTGGCTGATGAACGTCTGGGCGTTGGCGGTGAGCTTCGCGACGTCGTTCTGTGAGTTGGTGGTCTTGAGCGAGAGGCCCAGCTGCCCCGCGTACCTGGGCGTGTACTTGATGTAGGAGTTCCAGAAGTCGGTGTCGGAGCGGGGGTAGTCCACGCCGACCAGTGACTTGCCGTCGGACGAGGCCGCGGCGCCGGAGCCACCGCATGCGCTCAGCAGAGCCATTGCGGTCAGGGCGGAGGCGGCGGAGCAGAGGGCGGTTCTGAGTCTCATCGGTACTTCCTCGCGCTGGTCCCGAAGCGGGAGATGTTTCGCCGGAGCGACAGCCGTATGCAGCTGTCGCGGAGAGATGGGATGTATTTTTAGATGAGCCGGGGAGCCTTGTCTACCCTCTCGTGCGAGCCGGGCAATCGTTGCAGCTCAGATGGCCTTGCCGTCGAGGGCGGGCGACTCTAGGTGTTAATCCATCCCATCAATCACACGAGGCGTTGGTCTTGATCCGGCCATCTGCCTTACGGGCAGACATGCCATGTTTGGCGGCTGGAAAATGGCGTGAAACTGCGTAAATAGTGCATAACGCCAGGTCAAGGCCTGTCTTACATCCCTGCACGCCCGTTGACATCCACGGGGCACATGGTCGACCTTCATGCGTAACATCCGGCGCCCCAGTACCTCAGAGCGCGTCGGCCCTGACTTTCCCCTGCCTTCCCCCCGCCCCCTTCCGCATCAGGGATGTCCTATGTCGAGTTCGATCAACCGACGCCACTTCCTGGCCGGTGCCACCTGGGTGGCCGCGGTCGCCGTCGCCGGAGGCGTGTTCGGTACCGCCGTCGCGCAGGCGGCGACCGGCACGTACACGCCCGACTGGAACTCGGTCGACCGGCACACGCCGGCCCCGGAGTGGTTCCAGGACGCGAAGTTCGGGATCTACTTCCACTGGGGCGCCTTCAGCGTCCCCGCCTTCGACAACGAGTGGTACCCGCGCAACATGTACGACGCCGGCAGCAACGCCAACCGGCACCACATCGCGACCTACGGCCAGCCCTCTGCATGGCCGTACCACAACTTCATCAACGGAGCGAAGGACCTGGCGGGCAACACCGTGAAGTTCGCGCCGAAGCTGAAGTCGGCCGGCGGGAAGTTCGACCCCGACGAGTGGGCGCAACTGTTCGTCGACGCCGGCGCGAGGTTCGCCGGCCCGGTCGCCGAACACCATGACGGATTCTCGATGTGGGACAGCCAGGTCAACGAGTGGAACTCGGTGGACAAGGGCCCGGGCCTGAACCTGCTGCAGCTCTTCACCACAGCCATCCGCGCCAAGAACCTCAAGCTGCTGGTGGCCATGCACCACGCGTACCACTTCAACGGCTTCTACGAACACGTCCCCGCCCAGACGGACAGCAGCCTCAAGAAGCTCTACGGGCAGCTGGGCTCGGCCGCGGAGAACCAGCTCTGGTTCGACAAGCTGAAGGAGGTCATCGACCGCTCCCAACCCGACATCCTCTGGCAGGACTTCAAGCTCGACGCCGTCGACGAGACCCAACGTCTGAACTTCCTGGCGTACTACTACAACCAGGCGGACAGCTGGGGCCGTGAGGTCGTCGCCACGTACAAGGACGGCATGCACGGCAAGGGCGAGGTCTTCGACTACGAGCGCGGAGGTCCCGCCGAGCTCACCGCCCCCTACTGGCTGACCGACGACAGCATCTCGAGCAGCAGTTGGTGCTACACCCAGGGCATCGGCTACTACACCACCCAGCAGATGCTGCACTCGTTCATCGACCGGGTCAGCAAGAACGGCAACATGCTGCTGAACATCGCACCGATGGCCGACGGCACCATCCCCCAGCAGCAGAAGGACATCCTGCTCGGCATCGGCGACCATCTGAAGCGCTTCGGCGAGTCGGTGTACTCGACCCGCGCCTGGACGGCGTACGGCGAAGGACCGACCAAGATGGGCGGCGGTTCGTTCACCACTCCCCATGCCGGTACCGCGCAGGACATCCGCTTCACCCGCAACAAGGCCGGCAACGTTCTGTACGCCACTGTCCTGGGCTGGCCCGGCAGCTCGCTGACGATCAAAACCCTCAACTCGGACCGGATCAGCCTCTCGTCGCTGACCTCCGTGAAACTGCTCGACTCGACCGCGGGGAAGTACATCGACCTGCCCGCGCCCACACAGAACTCCTCCGGCCTCACGGTCACGCTGCCATCCTCGGCGCCGTACAGCGCCAACGCCTACGTCCTGAAGCTCGCCTTCCCCGGCGACATCCCCGGCCTGCGGCCCCTCATCGGCGCCGCGGGGTACAGGGACGTCAACTACTCCGGCACCAGCGCCGCGCTCGCCGTCGGCAACTACACGGCGGACGAACTGACCTCGGCCGGACTGGGCGCCCTCACCCTCTCCTCCCTCCAACTGGCCCCCGGCTACCAGGTCATCGGCTACTCGGGCGACAACTTCAGCGGCACTTCGTGGACCTTCACCGCCGACAACCCCGACCTCCGGGTCACCGGCAACAACGACAAGGTCACCTCGCTGAAGGTCCAGTTCAAACCGGCGGCCTACTTCCGGGTCACCAACGTCACCGACGGGCTGGCCCTGGACAGCGGTGGCAACGTCGCCTCCGGCTCCAACCTCAAGCAATACACCTGGGACGGCAGCCCCAACCTGCAGTGGCAGGCGGTGGAAGTCGGAGGCGGCTACTACAAGCTGGTCAACCGCGCCAACGGCATGGTCGCCGACGGCTGGGGCGCCACGTCCGACGGGTCCGCGGCCAGGCAGGCCGCCTGGAACGGGGGCGCCAACCAGCAGTGGACGATCACCCACCGGGGCGGCGGCACCTACTCGATCGCCAACCGCAATACAGGCCTGGTACTCGACGGCGCCGGCAACGTGGCCTCGGGATCCGTCACCAAGCAGTGGACGTACGGCAGTAGCACCAATCTGCTGTGGACCTTCACGACCCTCTGACCGGCACGGCAGGGAAAGCGCGATGGGCCCCGCACGAAGGCGGGGCCCACCTCGTCAGCGTGCGGCACTGCCGCCCAACGCGGAGAGCGCCGACTGGTAGGCCGGTTTCTTGTTGCCGCCCCGGTCGAACAGCAGCGGGTTCTCCCCGCTGCGCCAGGAGTCGCTGTCGCGGATGCCCCACACGGTGATGCCGGTGCAGCGCGGCACGTTCATGCAGGCCCTCACCGTGTTCGCGTACGCCCCCGTCGGCGCCTGCGCGATGTCGAGCTCGGTGATCTGGACGTCCACGCCGAGGGCGGCGAAGTTCGACAGCGTCGTCGGGAAGCTCGACGGCGGACCGCCGGCGCCGAAGTGGGACTGGAAGCCGACGCAGTCGATGGGCACGCCGCGTGCCTTGAAGTCGCGCACCATGCGGTAGACACCCTGGGTCTTGGCGTCGGTCCAGTTCTCGATGCTGTAGTCGTTGTAGCAGAGCTTGGCCGCCGGGTCGGCTGATCGTGCGGTGCGGAAGGCCTGTTCGATGAAGCCGTCGCCGAGCAGGTTCTGGAAGACCGAGGAGCGGTGCCCGCCGCTGCCGCCGTCGGCGAAGGCCTCGTTGACCACGTCCCAGGCGTAGATCTTGCCCTTGTAGTGGTTCATCAACGTGGTGATGTGGTTGTTCATCACACTGCGCAGGGTGTTCGCGTCCCCGATGGAGCTCACCCAGCCGGGCAACTGCGAGTGCCACACCAGAGTGTGTCCGCGCACGCGCTGACCGCGGGCCGACGCGCGGTTGGCGATCTGGTCGCCGGGGCCGAAGTTGAACGACCCGCGGGATCGCTCGGTCGTGTCCCACTTCATCTCGTTCTCGGGCGTGACCGAGTTGAACTCGCGGTCCAGGATCGCGCTGTACGTGCCGTCGCCGAGCCTTCCGGCGGCCACCGCAGTCCCGAAGTACCGTCCGGACTGGGCTGCTTGGGCGCCCAGTGTGGATGCCCGGACGGCGTCGGGCACTTCGGGCGCGGCGTTCGCTGCGCCTGGCGTCACCAGGGCGACCACGGCCAGCAGGGACAACACCGAGGCTCGGCGACGACCGAGCCGTTTCAGTGGGTTCATGGTTCTCCTCGTACGGTTGGTGGGGGGTTGGGTGGTGCTCGGTTCAGGGCGTGGACAGTTCGAACCGCGGGATGCGGACCGTGCCGCCGAGTGCCTGGGTGGCGTGGTTGAAGAGGGCGAATCGGTAGCCCATGAAGAACCGCCAGTCGTTGCCCATGGAGAAGGCGGGGCCGAGGCGGGTGAAGTTGGTTCCGTCGGTGCTGTAGGAGAAGGTTCCGGGGCGTGGTGCGCCGGGGCGGATGTCCGCGGTCGCGCGCAGCCGGATACGGCCTCCCGGGACGCTGGCGCTCGCGAGCTCGGTGCCGGTACTGGTCGTGTTCCAGCTGCCGTCCATGGTCAGCCCGCCGACCATCACCACCCGTGTCACGCCGCCGTCGCGCTTGAGGCCGATCCACGCGGAGGAGTCACGCAGCAGCGCGAGTCCGGCCCGGTCGCCGTCCCGCATCGCCGAGTGGTCGAGGTCGACCGTGGCGGTGGAGGTGGGGCCCTGGATGCGGTGGGTGAGCGTATTGCGGGCCCAGTACAGGTCGTTGGTGACGGTCGCGGTGCGCAGGGTCAGTCCGTTGCCGAGCGACCACTTGGTGTTGTCGGGGTTGTGGTTCCACTCCCAACTCGGGTTGAGGCCGGTGCCGTCGAACGTGTCGACGCCGGTCATGGGGGCGACCTGGCGGGGCGGAGTGGGCACGGCCGGGCTGGGATACGAGGCGCCCCAGGCGCCGTTCACAAGTTGGACGACGGGCCAGCCGTCCGAGGTCCAGGTGACCGGCGCGAGGACCGGCACCCGGCCGCCGGGATAGGCGTCCACGAAGGCCATGTAGTACCAGGCGCCGCCCTGCGTCTGCACCAGCCCGCCCTGGTGCGGGACGCCGCCGCCTGCGATCGGCCCGCGCAGGTCGAGAAGGACCTGCCGCATCGTGTAAGGGCCGAAGGGGCCGCCCGACGACTTGAGGACGTACTGTCCGTTCGCGGGGCGGGTCAGGAAGATGTAGTACTGCCCGTTGATCTTGTAGAACCGGGAGCCTTCGAGGGTGCCGACACTCGACGGCGTTGTGAACACCTGCTGGGTACGGACCTGGCTGCGGCCGTCGGAAGAGAGCTGGGCCACGCTGATGGTGGTGTTCCCGTACGCCACGTACAGGGTGTCATCGGTGTCGACGAGCAGCCCCGCGTCGTAGTACGGCGTACCGATCGTCGTGAGCCGGCTCCACGGCCCCTCGGCGGCGGTGGCGGTGTAGACGTAGGTCCTGGCGAAGTCGATCTGGCCGAGCCAGTAGAACGTCCTGTTGCTCGGCCGGTAGGCCAGCGACGATGCCCAGACGCCTCGTACGTAGCCACGGGCCCCGTTCAGGTCGTACTTGGAGCCGAAGTCGAGGACGGGCACCGAGTGACCGGCGATCTCCCAGTGCACCAGGTCGTACGAGCGCAGGACCGGTGCGCCCGGCGAGTAGTGCATCGTCGAGGCGGAGGCGTAGTAGGTGGCGCCGACGCGGATGATGTCGATGTCCGCGAAGTCCTGCCAGATGACCGGGTTCGTGTACGCCGGGGCGGCCGCGAGGAGCGACTCCGGCACAGGAGCGGCCGCTGCGGTCCCGGAGGCTGCGGCCAGAGGCAGGAAGGCACCGGCGAACAGGCCGGTTCCGGCGACCAGCGCTCGGCGGCGGTCCATAGGTTGACGAGAGCATGACATATCCATGTGTCGTTCCCTCTGCCGGTGACGCGCTTCGATGGATGGATCCCGTGACGTTCGAGGTTGCGAACGGTTGTCGACAGGTGAGCAATCTGGATGGTAGGTGGTTGAGAGCTCCCGTCAATATGTTGCGCATGATTCGTCACTAGTACCGAAATGTTTCGCGCCGCTTCGCGCTGATCGGGTGCGGTGGCGAAGATTTTTGGACAGCTGGCAGAGTTGACAGCCTCATGAATCTCCCTAACATCCGTCACGTCGACGATTCGAAAGTGGATCGAATGCTGAACGATCCGTGAGTGTCATGCGCATGCCATGAGTGCCCAGTTGGGCGGCAGTCATCCACTGTCTTGTGTCGGCCTGCCGACGACAGCACCACCCGCCAGGCCCTCGCAAGAGCCGTAGGTGTCCAGCCGACGGTTCCGCGTCCGGCACTCCCGCGGCGGACCCCTGTCCGCCTATGGCGATGCTCCAACAGAAGGGGAGTTGCACGATGGCAAGGACAAGATCCCTCTTATGGCCGGTCCTGGTCGCGGTGCTGGTCGTCCTGAGCATGGGCGGCACGGCACTGGGCCGCGGCCAGGACGTGAGCACCTCGCTCGGGGCCTCCGGCCCGGCCGCCGCGACCGTCAGCACCGCTGCCACGAGCGCCGGATGCGGCAAAACCCCCACCTTGACGAGCGGTACGTACACGATCCAGAGCAGCGGCAAGAACCGAAGCTTCATCCTGAAGGTCCCGGACGGCTACGACCGCAACCACCCCTACCGGCTGGTCTTCGGGTTCCACTGGCTGGGCGGCACCTCCACCGACGTCGCGACGGGCCGTACCGTGGAAACGGGCACCTGGGCCTACTACGGGCTCCAGCGGCTGGCGAACAACAGCACCGTCTTCGTAGCACCCCAAGGCCTCGACAACGGCTGGGCCAACTCCGGCGGGGAAGATGTCACCCTCGTCGACGACATGATCAGGCGGATCGAGGCGGACCTGTGCGTGGACACGACACAGCGCTTCGCCCTGGGCTTCAGCTACGGCGCCGCCATGTCGTACGCGCTCGCGTGTTCCCGGGCGACGGTCTTCCGCGCGGTCGCGGTCCAGAGCGGTGGGCAACTCAGCGGATGCAGCGGCGGCACCCAGCCCATCGCCTACCTCGGGGTGCACGGCATCAGGGACAACGTCCTCGGCATCTCCGGCGGACGTACGCTGCGGGACAGGTTCGTCAGGAACAACGGCTGCGCCGCACAGAACCCGCCCGAGCCTTCGCAGGGCAGTCTGACGCACCGGGTGACGGCCTATTCGGGGTGTTCGGCCGGGCATCCGGTCGTCTGGGCGGCGTTCGACGAAGGACACATCGCCGCTCCGCAGGACGGAGCCGCTGGTGACAGCGGCTCCAGGACCTGGCTGCCGGCGGAGGTGTGGAAATTCTTCACGCAGTTCCAGACCTCCAACCCGCCGCCGGGAACCGCGACTTGCCGGGTCGCCGACACCATCAGCGCCTGGAACTCCGGGCTGACCTCGAACATCACCATCACCAACACCGGCTCCACCGCGATCGACGGCTGGTCACTGGTCTTCACACTGCCTGGCGGTCAGGCCATCACCTCCGGTTGGAACGCCGACTACTCGCCCACCTCCGGCCGGGTGACGGCCAGGAACGTCTCCCACAACGCCACCATCGCCCCCGGCGCATCCGTCGACATCGGCTTCCAGGCCGTCCACACCGGCGATACCTCCCCGCCGACCTCCTACACCCTCAACGGCACTGACTGCGCCGTCACCACAGGGAGTTCAACGAATTGACGTGGATTGGCAACGGGTGTGCTCGCGATGCAAGCACGGCCTGAATGTAAAGCGTTTCGATCCTCTTCGAAATGATTGACGCTTCCAGGCACCTCGGCAAATGTCTTCTCTTCAGGTGGACCCGAAGCGCGCAAGTGCTGAACAGCGCGCTACGGGTCGGCTTGAAAACTCACAGCGGACGGGCACCAGGGACGGGTTGTCACCAGACGTGGGGAGAAGCTTGTGACCGAGTGGATATTGGCATTCGACGCCGACTGCCGATTCTGCGAAGAAGTGGTGGACCGGGTTCGCGTGTCCGTGGACGGCACGTTGACCACCGCGGGCCTCACCGAACCCCGTATTCGCGGCCTGCGCACGCGTGCCCTGGGGGATGGGGCCGAGTGGGCTCCGACCTTGTTGGCGGTCAACGGTGACCGTGTGCGGGCCTGGACCGGAACCGGGCTGTCCCTCCGCCTGGCGCGGCTGTTGGGCCCGTCGGACTCGCTGCGGGTGGTGCGTGCGCTCCGCGACGTCGACGCGCTGCGGCCCCCGAGCCGTCGAGGAATCCTCAAGGCCGTGCCGGGGCTGGCCCTGGGAACGTTTCTGCTCACCGGCGGTCTGGCAGCCTCACCCGCCCAGGCTGTGACCCGCGCCAAGGGCAGCAAGGCGTCGCGATGGGTGAAGGCCAACCGCGACCGACTGCCCACCCGCTACTCCGAGTTCTCCGCCTACCCCGCGGACTATCGGCGCGCCATCTACGGCGCGCTGTCCGCTTCGGCTCGCAGCGATCTGTGGGTGGCGCACTTCGCGAGCCACCGGAAGGCACACCCCGGTCTGTCGGCCGAGCAGTCCGCCGTCCTCGACGACGCCACGCGGCTGGCACCGCAGATCATCGCGGGCCGCCGGCAGGGAGCAACCGAAGGGTTGGAGACGGCGGTTGCGGCGGCGTTCGGCGAGAGTGAGGCGCGGGCAATTCTCATGACGCTGGGCCCTGCCGAAACGCAAGGCGCGGCGCCTCGGAGCACTGAGGGCAGCCAGGTCATGGACTGCAATTCCCAGTGCGCGGGGACCGGAAGCTGCGACATGGTGTGCTACTCCTCACCGTGGTGGTGCAACTGGACCGATTACGGCTGCGGTCCCCTGTGGCTCGGCCCGTGCAGCGGGGTTTGCGCCCCCTGAGGCCACCCGGGGTCGATGAATGTCTCCACTCGTCCGCGCGCGGTCGAGGAGAACTTCGTGTGTGCGCTGCTCCGGAACTGACCACGGCTGCGGAACTCGACTGCGAGTGCGTCTGACCCCTCGGGTCCCGGCACGAGCGCCCTCAGGAAGTTACTTGAGTTACGCAACAAGATGGTAAAGTGTTGCGTATGTCCACACCACCCCTGGGAGCCGGTCCCGCATCGCCGGAAGTGACCGAGATCGAGCGGGCCCTGACCCGTGTCACGTACCTGGGCAGCCGGGCGCGGCAGCATGAGCGGCTGATGGTACTGGCCGGCGTCCCGCTCGACCGGGCCGCCGTGGCGCTGCTGCGGCAGATCGCGGACACGGAGTCGCTGCGCCCGGGGGAGCTGGCGAACCGGCTCGGGGTGGAGGCCTCGCATGTGACCCGGCAGGTGCAGCAACTGCAGAAGTCGGGATACGTCACGCGCGTGCCGGACCCCGACGACCGTCGCGCGCAGCGCATCGAGCTGACGGGCTCCGGGCAGGACGCCGTGGACCGCATCCGCGAGGCGGGTACCCGTGGCATGCAGATGGCCCTGGCCGACTGGTCCCCCGAGGAGCTGCGGCAGCTGGCGACCCTCTTTCACCGCATGGTCGACGACTTCCTTTCCGCCGCCGCCGAGCTCGACAAGGGGACCACCGAGCGGGCGGGTACTGCCTGACCCACTCGACGACCCCTCGGCGCCTCGGTGCGCTCCCGGCCCACTCAAGTGGCGTCGGGCGCCCCGGCGTTGACAGCTCGCCGTACCTGACGGGCGATCAGGGCGTAGACCTCTCGGGCCTTTTCGTCGTCGGTGCCGTCGTACCCGTGATCCGCTTCCGGTACGTCGTAGTGCTCGACCAGCGCTCCCGCCTGGCGAAGACGGTCGGCGTACCGTGCGCCCTCGGCCTTGAGGAGGTCGTACTCCGCCGTGACCACCAGGGCCGGGGCGATGCCTTTCAGGTCGGTGGTGTCCGACGGATGGGCGGGCGACACGAGCCGGTCGGCGCGGTCCCGCGGGTCGGGCACGTACGACGAGTCGAAGACCTCCGCCATCCACGGGCGCAGCAGCGGCTTGGCGATGGCGGCCCGCTTGTCCTTGGCGCTCGTCGCGAGATCGAGCGGGGGATAGTGGAGTACCTGGAGCGCGAGCGAGGGCCCGCCCTCCTCCAGGGCCTGGCGGGCCACCGCCGCGGCGAGACCGCCTCCGGCGCTCTGGCCGCCCACGGAGACCCGACTCCCGTCCCAGCCGTTCTGCTCGCCGTGCGCGGCGACCCATCGAACGACCTCGTACGCCTGCCGCGGCGGGGCCGGGAACCGGTGCTGCGGGGCGACCACGTAGTCCACGTTGATCACGACGACGCCCGCCTGTGCGGCGAGGAAGCGGCACAGCGGGTCGTCGATCTCCGTCAGAGGCATGACGTATCCGCCACCGTGGAAGTTCACGTGCACCGGCGGGGGCGGGCCTTGCGTTGCCGGCGTGTACACCGTGGCCCGGGCCGGGGCGACCGAGGTGGGGATCGTCAACTCGTGGACAGTGCGCGGGAATTCGAGGAGGCGGGCGTGGTGCGAGGCCGCGGAACCGCGACCCGTTGAGCGTCGGTCCGCCAGCACGGCGAGACGTTGCATCGACTTCGCGGCGATGGAGGCCACCGCAGGCCGGGCCAGGAGGGACATGCGGCTCCGTTCGGTCGAGTCCGCTCGGTCGGTGAGCTGATCACCGAACCGATCGCTGGGTTGATTGCCGAGTCCCATTATCAGGATTCCTGGCAATTAAGTGGGTTGAAGGTAGCACGGCGGCGATGCCGTGGGGTCGCGCGCAAGGCGGCGCACCGCGTTGCGCAGGTGCGCGAGGGAATGAGGGGAGGCTTCGCGCGTCACCTCGAGGTCGACTGCATGGCGTCGGCAGGTGGCCGAAAAACGGCCTCGGTCGGGATTGGCCTGTGAGTGCCTAGGGAGGTGCTGTGAAGTCAACAGAATTGTTGACAATCGAGAATACGGGCCCCTACGTTCGCAAGTGCAAGATCAGCGGGCCGGACGACATGCGCCGGTCCGGAGTCGCGTAGGGGAGAGGCAACCGTGAAGCACAGGGCAGTGAAGCGCAGGACCGTCGTCATGGGGCTCGGCGCAACGGCCGGTGTCGCGGCCGTCGGTGGCATCGCCTTGAACGCCCAGGCGTCGGGCACGAACGGGTCGACGGCCGCGGATGCCCTGGTGTTCGACAAGGACGCCTATACGGAACTGACCACCACCATCACCACGGACGCCGGCGACAAGTCGGTGAAGTACCACTTCTACAAGGCCGTCACGTACGTCACCAAGCCAGTGGACGAGAAGTACCAGAGCCTGATCGTCAGCGTCCCCGTGGAGATCGACGGCACGGCCGTCGACGCCACCCACGCCCCCATCCTCTTCGCCAACTCGGTGGGCGGCTACATGCCGTCGTCCGTGACGGACGCCACCGGCGTGGGCGGCGGGGGCATGACCGGCATGCCCGGCGGCGGTGCGCCAGGCGCCTCGGCGAGCGCCTCTGCCGGCGCTTCGGCCTCCAGCAGCACGGGTGAGGTGCAGTCCGGCGGCAACGCGCAGGTCAACGCCCAGGGCGGAATGGTCAGCAACGCCAAGCTCGCTCTCGCCGCGGGATACGTCGTCGTGGAGCCGGGAGCGCGCGGCCGCAGCCTCATCGACGCGGACGGCACCTACTACGGCACCGCCCCGGCCGCCATCGTGGACCTGAAGGCAGCCGTGCGGTACGTGCGCGCGAACAAGGGCCGCATCCCCGGCAACACCGACCGGATCGTCTCCTCCGGCACCAGCGCCGGCGGCGCGCTGTCCGCCCTCCTCGGGGCATCCGGCGACAGCCCGCTCTACGACAAGTACCTCAAGGAGCTCGGCGCGGCCGACGCGGGAGACGCGATCTTCGCCAGCGGTGACTGGTGCCCCATCACCGACCTGGAGCACGCCGACATGGCGTACGAGTGGAACTGGGGCGGCAACAAGCTGAGTTCCGGCTCGCTCGTCGACCAGGCCGTCTCCAAGGACCTGAGCACCGCGTTCGCCGACTACCAGGCCTCCCTCAGGATCCGCGCGAAGGGCTTCGGCACCCTCACGGCGCGCAACCTCGACGACTACCTGCTGCGGACCTACCTTCAGCCGTCGGCCACGACCTACCTCAAGTCTCTTTCGGACGCCGACCGTTCGACCTACCTGGCGAGCAACACGTTCATCACCTGGTCCGGCGGCAAGGCGACGTTCACGTGGGCCGACTTCCTCACCCACGTCGGGGCACGGAAGAAGGACACGCCCGCGTTCGACGCCTTCGACCTCTCCGCGGGCGAGAACAACGAGTTCGGCACCGGCACCACCCAGAACCGTCACTTCACGCTGTACAGCCTGCGGCACGAGAGCGGAGGCAGCGCACGCCTGGACAGCGATCTGCCCGAGAAGCTCCACCTGATGAACCCGATGCCCTTCATCAAGCAGCACAACCCCGGTCGCTCCAAGCACTGGTGGATCCGTGTCGGCACCAAGGACAGCGACACCTCGCTCTCGGTCGTCGGCAACCTCGCCGCGAGCCTGGAGCAGCTGGGCGACGACGTCGACACCCGCTACTACTGGGACGAGGGCCACGGGTCGAACATCGACGCCGCGGACTTCATCACCTGGATCGGCAAGGTGACGGGCTACAGCAAGTAGCTCCACCGCCACAGCACTTCGCACCCATGGACCCGGTGTCCGTCCCGTCATACCGGACACCGCAGGCCGCGGCGCCGAGCCCCTCCCGTCTCAGTCAGCGCGGGCTCGGTGCCGCGGCCCACGCCTGTGGTGCGATGGCGGGCCGGAGCGGCCGCCGCGCCGATGGCCGACACGTGCGGCCCGGCGCGCTCCGGTCCTACGTCCGGCTCGCCCGAGAGTGAGGATGGTCGTCATGACCGACAAACTCACCGTGAGCGTCCTGGGTACCGGCATCATGGGGGCCGCGATGGCCCGCAACCTCGCCCGTGCGGGACACACCGTCCGGGCATGGAACCGCACTCGCTCCAAGGCCGAACCGCTGACCTCCGACGGCGTACAGGTCGCGGACACCCCCGCCGAGGCCGTGCGGGGCGCCGACGTCGTCCTCACCGTGCTCCACGACGGCGCCGCCGCCCTGGAGACGATGCGCCAGGCCGCCCCCGCCCTGCGCCCCGGCAGCGCCTGGGTGCAGTCGACGACGGCCGGGATCGAGGCGCTCGGCGAGCTGGCCCGCTTCGCCCGTGACCACGAACTGGCCTTCTTCGACGCACCCGTGCTCGGAACCCGGCAGCCTGCCGAGGCCGGGCAACTGGTCGTGCTGGCGGCAGGGCCCAGCCGGGACCGCGACGCCGTGACGCCCGTCTTCGACGCTGTTGGCGCCCGCACGGTGTGGACCGGCGAGGACGGAGCACAGGGCAGCGCCACCCGCCTCAAGCTGGTGGCCAACAGCTGGGTCCTGACCGTCACGCACGGCGCGGCCGAAGCGCTGGCGCTCGCCGAGGGCCTCGGCGTGGACCCGCAGGGCTTCTTCGACATCATCGACGGCGGCCCGCTCGACATGGGCTATCTGCGCGCCAAGGCCGGGCTGATCCTCGACGGCGGCCTGACGCCGCCGAGTTTCGCGGTGACCACCGCCGAGAAGGACGCCCGTCTGATCGTCGAGGCGGGGGAGCGGCACGGCGTCCGCCTCGACGTGGCCGCGGCCGGCGCCGAACGCTTCCGCCGCGCCGCGGCCCAGGGCCACGGCGGGGAGGACATGGCCGCCTCCTACTTCGCCAGCTTCGACGAGCCCGAGGGGTCCTGAGCGTCGCCGCACCTGTGCGACGACCAGGCAGGTCAACATGGAGAACAAAATTGTTGACAATCCTGTTGGCCTAGATTTAGGTTCGACAGGCACTCACTCAGGGAGGGCGCAATGCCGAAGGAAGCCCGTCCAGGCACCGGAGAGCAGGCCAAGCAGCACGCGCTCGCGCAGCTGCGGCAGGCGATTCTGCGCGGGGACATGGCACCGGCGCAGCGGCTGGTGGAGAACGAACTCGCCGAGCAGTTCGGTGTGACACGGGCCAGTGTCCGGGCGGCGTTGATCGAGCTGGAGTCGGAAGGTCTGGTCGAGCGGATCCGCAACCGCGGTTCGCGGGTGCGGGTGGTGACCGTCGAGGAAGCGGTGGCCATCACCGAGTGCCGCATGGTCCTCGAAGGCCTGTGCTCCGCCAAGGCGGCCGTCTCGGCCAGTGACGAGCAGCTGACCGAGCTGGTCGACCTGGGCGCGGCGATGTCCAAGGCCGTCGCCGACGGCGAGCCCTTGACGTACTCCGATCTCAATCACGAACTGCACGCCCGGATCCGGGAGTTCTCCGGCCAGGCCGTGGCCGTGGAACTGCTGGAGCGGCTCAACGCCCAACTGGTGCGTCACCGGTTCCAGCTCGCGCTGAGACCGGGGCGTCCCCAGCAGTCCCTGAGCGAACACCTGGCCATGATCGAAGCGATCACGGCCCGGGACCCGCAGGCGGCCGAAGAGGCCGTCCGCGCCCACCTCGGCAGCGTGATCGAAGCGCTGCGCGACTGACAGGTCGCAGGCGGGCGCGCACCTGTCCAACGCGGCGCGTGAGCCGAGGGGGCAGGCCTGTGTCGAGCGCGCGAACGCGCGGCGGCCCGAAGGGCTGAGCACCGTGACGCGCTCGACACAGGCTCTGGCTCCCCGGAGGCGAATCGCGCCCCAAAAACGGAGAGTTCAGCAATGACGCATGGCAACGCGCCCGCCAACCCACGCTCGACACTCGTCGTCACCGCACACGCCGGGGACTTCGTGTGGCGGGCCGGGGGAGCCATCGCCCTGGCGGCCTCCCGAGGCGAGAAGGTCACGATCGCCTGCCTGACCTTCGGCGAGCGCGGCGAGTCCGCCAAGGCCTGGCGCGAGGGCAGGAAACTGGAAGAGATCAAGGCGATACGCCGCGACGAGGCCGAACGGGCCGCCGCCACTCTCGGCGCCGAGGTCCGCTTCTACGACGCCGGCGACTACCCGCTGGTCGCCACCGCAGAGCTGACCGACCGGCTCGTCGAGGTGTACCGGGCGACCCAGCCCGACGTCGTCCTCACGCACCCCACCGAGGACCCGTACAACGGCGACCACCCGGCCGCCAACCGCATGGCGCTGGAGGCGCGCGTGCTGGCCCAGGCCATCGGCTACCCAGGCCCCGGCGAGATCATCGGCGCCCCGGCCGTCTTCTACTTCGAGCCGCACCAGCCGGAGATGAGCGGCTTCAGGCCCGAGGTGCTGCTCGACATCACCGAGGTCTGGGAGACCAAGCGCAAGGCCATGGAGTGCCTCGGCGCCCAGCAGCACCTGTGGGACTACTACACCGACCTCGCCGTCCGCCGCGGTGTCCAGCTCAAGCGGAACGCGGGCCCGAACCTGGGCCTCGCCCACAAGACCATGGCCGAGGCGTACATGCGCCCCTACCCGCAGATCGCGAAGGAGCTGTCGTGAGCGGCGTCATCGTCACCCACCCGCCGAAGGCCGCCGCGAAGGACGTCGAGGCACTGGCCGCCTTCGGCGTGGCCACCGTCAGCGAGGCGCTGGGCCGCACCGGACTGCTCGGCCCGGAGATCCGCCCGATCCAGCAGGGCGTACGGGTCGCGGGCACCGCGGTCACCGTGCTCAGCTGGCCCGGCGACAACCTCATGATCCACGCGGCCGTCGAGCAGTGCGGTGAGGGCGACATCCTGGTCGTCACCACCACCTCCCCGTCCACCGACGGCATGTTCGGCGAGCTGTTCGCCACCGCGCTCCAGCGGCGCGGGGTGCGCGGCGTGGTGACCAACGCCGGTATCCGTGACACCCAGGAACTGCGCGACATGGGCTTCGCCGCGTGGTCGCGGGCCGTCTCCTCGCAGGGCACCGTGAAGGCCACCGGCGGCTCGGTCAACGTGCCGATCGCCATCGACGGCCGGCTGATCCACCCCGGGGACGTGATCCTCGCCGACGACGACGGCGTGGTCGTCGTACCACGCGAGCGCGCCCGTGAGACCGCCGAGGCGTCCGAGGCCCGCGAGGCCAAGGAGGCCAAGTCCCGTGCCGCCTTCCTCCAGGGCGAACTGGGCCTGGACCGCTACGGCCTGCGCGACACCCTCAAGCGGCTGGGCGTGGAGTACCGGACGTACGAGGAGTACACCCGAGAGGGAGCGGGGTCGTGACCGGCGGGCCCGGGGAACTGCGCTGCATGCTGTTGCGCGGCGGCACATCCAAGGGCGCCTATTTCCTCGCCGAGGACCTGCCCGCGGACCCGGCCGCCCGCGACGACCTGCTGCTGCGCGTCATGGGCAGCCCGGACGACCGGCAGATCGACGGCCTGGGCGGTGCGCACCCGCTCACGAGCAAGGTGGCCGTGGTCTCGCTCTCCGCCGATCCGCGGGCCGACGTCGACTACCTCTTCCTCCAAGTCGCCGTCGACCGGCCCGAGGTGAGTGACCGTCAGAACTGCGGGAACATCCTCGCCGGCGTCGGCCTGTTCGCCGTCGAGCGCGGAATCGTTCCAGCGGGGCAGGAGCACACCTCCGTACGCATCCGGATGGTGAACACCGGGGACTTCGCCACCGCGACCTTCCCCACTCGGGGAGGCCGGGTGGACTACACGGGGGATGCCGAGATCTCCGGTGTGCCGGGTACGGCCGCCCCCGTGGTGATCGAGTTCCCGGCCGGCACCGGTGCACTGCTGCCCACCGGCAACGCCCGCGACGAGGTCGACGGCGTCCCGGTGACCTGTGTGGACAACGGCATGCCGACCGTGCTCATCGCGGCCGCCTCCCTCAAGATCACCGGTTACGAGAAACCGAAGGACCTGGAGGAGGACCTCGCCCTCGCCGACCGGCTGCACGGGATCCGGCTCCTCGCGGGCCGCCTCATGGGCCTCGGCGACGTGTCGGATGCCACCGTGCCCAAGCTGACCCTGCTCGCCGCGCCCCGCGAAGGGGGCGCGGTCACCACCCGCACCTTCATTCCCGTGCGCTGTCACACCTCGATCGGTGTGCTCGGTGCGGCGAGTGTGGCCGCCGGCCTGCGCGTCCGGGGCGGCGTCGGTGCGGAACTCGCGGAACTGCCCGCTCGGGGTGACCGCATGCGCATCGAACATCCCACGGGATTCATAGACATCGAAAGTAGCCTCGGCGCCACTCCCGAAGGCCTGCCCGCCGTGTACCGCACGGCCGTGGTCCGCACGGCGCGCAAGCTCTTCGACGGCACCGTGTTCCCCAGGTCCGCCGAGACGGCACCGATCCCCGCACAACACCCAGGAGGCCACAGATGACTCCGCCGCTCGGTGACATCGCCCATATCGGCCACGCCCAGCTGTTCACCCCGGACCTGGACGCCAGCGTCGCCTTCTTCACCGACTACCTCGGCCTCACGGTCAACGGCCAGGTGGGCGACAGCGTCCACCTGAGGACCTTCGACGACTACGAGCACCACAGCCTGGTGCTCACCGCCCGCGACACGCCGGGGCTTGGCCGGCTGGCGCTGCGCACCTCCAGCGAGGAGGCCCTTCAGCGCCGGGCCAGGGCGGCCGAGGAGGCCGGCCGCCCCGGTCACTGGGCCGAGGACGAGCCCGGTATCGGCAAGCTGTACGTGACCACCGACCCGGACGGCCACGAACACGCCCTGTACTGGGAGAGCGAGTATTACGAGGCTCCCGGGGAACTGCGGCCCGCGCTGAAGAACCAGCCGCAGGCCAAGCCCAACCGGGGCGTCGGTGTGCGCCGCCTGGACCACATCAACTTCCTCGCCGCCGACGTCCTGGCCAACGCCGAGTTCCAGCAGGATGTGCTGGGCGCCCGGCCGACCGAGCAGATCCGGCTCGACACGGGGAAGATCGCGGCACGCTGGCTGACGTACACGAACAAGTCGTACGACGTCGTCTACACCTCGGACTGGACGGGCTCCACCGGCCGCCTGCACCACATCGCCTTCGCGACCGACACCCGCGAGGACATCCTGCGCGCCGCCGACCTCGCCATCGACAGCGGCGTGTTCATCGAGACGGGCCCGCACAAGCACGCCATCCAGCAGACGTTCTTCCTCTACGTCTACGAGCCGGGCGGCAACCGCATCGAGCTGTGCAACCCGCTCACGCGGCTGGTGCTGGCCCCCGACTGGCCGCTGATCACCTGGACCGAGGAAGAGCGCAGGAAGGGGCAGGCCTGGGGCCTGCAGACGATCAAGTCCTTCCACACGCACGGCACCCCGCCCGTCGAGTGAAACGAGCCATACCCGGGGGTGGGCGGGGGACCACAGGGGCCCCCCCCCCCCAGATAAACCGCCCGGAAGGGCGCCACAAAGCAGGCGGGG